>NZ_KZ819071.1:300000-411005 GCF_003115855.1 Brenneria corticis | reverse complement strand
AAGTCAAGTGATTATTGCCTGGCTTCCTACTGCCATCGCAACCGCGTCGCCGCCGTTGCCGTGTCAGTGGAGGCGCATTATAGGGAGTTCTCAGCGGCTTACAAGGGCTAAATGCAAAAAAGTGACTGAGTGCGTTTTTTTTCGGCAATGCGCGGGAAAAGAGCGCGCTATGCGCTTTTTTTCCGCGCCATCTGCCCAAACTCATGGGCGAAACGCGCCACCTGATCCCAGTCGGTATATTCAATCTCTTTACTGCTATCCGTTTCACCACCGGTCATACGCATAATCAACTGAATCATCACCCGGTCAATCCACCGATAGCGCGGATAGCGCAGCGCGCCGGCGAAAACGCCGCATAAGTCCGGCCGCCACGGCGAACTTAGCAAAAATTTACGCGTATAGGCGTTGGTTTGTAACGTGCGTTTTTCTGGTTTGCGCGCCGTAAGATTGACCGAGAAAAAAGCGCTGGGCAATTGCTGTAAGCGCGTCAGGTGCCGCCGAATAAACTGGTTTACCGCCGGATTAAAACGCCCATAGCGCACCGAAGCGCCGATCAGGATCGCATCGTATTTAGTTACGTCGATATCAT
The DNA here is from genome assembly GCF_003115855.1 of Brenneria corticis. Taxonomy (GTDB): domain Bacteria; phylum Pseudomonadota; class Gammaproteobacteria; order Enterobacterales; family Enterobacteriaceae; genus Brenneria; species Brenneria corticis. The sequence continues at coordinate 410,416 of NZ_KZ819071.1, read as the reverse complement.
GCTTACTTAATAAGCTGACGACATCACACGCCAATGTCCCTTTTAGCGTGTTGGCAATATAAGAGGCTATCTCTCTTGTCTGCCCGTCCGTACTGGAAAACAATATCAAAGCTTTCATTACGCTATTCCTTTGTCTGTTTTATTCCCGCCAGAAAGTCGGCGTAAACAGGACTAAAAGAGTAAACACCTCCAAGCGTCCGAACAGCATAGTCAGAATCAATATCCACTTTGCCGCATCATTCATTGAAGTGAAATTATCCGCCACTACCCCCAGCCCAGGTCCCAGATTATTCAGCGTGGCGGCAACGGCGGCAAAAGCGGAGAAATCATCCACGCCCGTCGCAATCACCGCCAGCATACTGACAATAAAGACCAGCGCATAGGCGGAAAAGAAGCCCCAAACGGCCTCTAATATCCGCTCCGGCAGCGCGCGATGGCCCAATTTTATGGTGTATACCGCATTGGGATGAACCAGACGTTTCAGCTCACGCGAACCCTGCAGAAAAAGCAGCAGAATACGGATGACTTTCAAACCGCCGCCGGTCGACCCCGCGCACCCGCCGACAAAGGCGGAACACAGGAGTAATACGGGTAAAAAAAGCGGCCAGGAGGCGATGCTATCGGTGGTAAACCCCGCCGTGGTCGCCATCGATACCACCTGAAAAAAGGCCTGATTCAGCGTTTGCATACCGCTGGCGTAGACATTATGGAACCACAATACCAAGGTGCATACCGCAACCAGCGATATCTGTACAAAAATAAACATGCGGAATTCGGGATCGCGCCAGTAAACCTTGAGGCTGCGTCCACTCAACACCGCAAAGTGCAGGCCAAAGTTACAGCCGGAAATCAACAAAAACACCGCGACGATGCTGTTAATCGTCGGGTTGTTAAAATAGCCGATACTGGCGTCGTGAGTGGAAAAACCGCCTACCGATACCGTTGAGAAGCTGTGCCCGATGGCGTCGAAAATCGGCATCCCCGCCAGCCACAGCGATACGGCGCAGGCGACGGTGAGCAGCAGATAGATCAGCCATAGCGTTTTGGCGGTATCGGCAATCCGCGGGCGCATTTTGTTATCTTTCAGCGGCCCCGGCATTTCTGCGCGATAGAGCTGCATACCGCCGACGCCCAATATCGGCAGGATGGCAACGGCCAGCACAATGATCCCCATACCGCCGAACCACTGCAGCATTTGCCGATAGAAAAGAATCGCCTTCGGCAGTGAGTCCAGCCCGACCAGCGTGGTTGCGCCAGTGGTGGTCAACCCGGAGAAGGACTCGAAAAACGCATCGGTCACGCCGAGATTGGGATGCTCCGCAAACAGAAAAGGAAGCGCGCCCACGCTGCCCAGCACCGTCCAGAACAATACGACGATCAGAAATCCTTCGCGCGATTTCAACTCATGCTTCTGCTTTCTGTTCGGCAGCCACAGCACGATGCCGATCGCCAGAGCGACCAGAAAGGTCTGAGTGAAAGCCCGTCCCGCGCCGTCGCGATAGATCAAGGCCACCAGGCCGGGAATAAACATGGTCCCGGAGAACAGGATAACCAGCAGGCCGACAATACGGGTTATGGCACGCAACTGCATTGCAGAAAATTCCTTAATGATTCATAAACCAGCGCTGGGATTATTGTGAAAACGGCAATAATTGCAACGAGCCGCGGCTGATATCACGCAACCTCTGCGCCGCTTCCTCTACTCCCCTGACGGGAATAGACAGACGCAATGTCACTTCCGCACCATAATCACCGTGCAATATCCGCCCACCGAGCTGATATAGCAGTGATTCAACCTGAGGTAATAACGCATAGTCGCAGCGCAAGCCATATTCTTTCTGTAAAACTTTCTCCCGCAGCGATATCACCTTCAGCGCCTGCTGGACGCCGCCGCCATAGGCTTTCACCAGCCCGCCGGTCCCCAACTGGATCCCGCCGTAGTAACGCACCACGACGGCGCTAATCTCCCCGATGCCGCTCCCCAGCAACTGCGCCAGCATGGGCTTGCCGGCGGTGCCGGAAGGCTCGCCGTCATCGGAAAATCCAAGCCGTTGGGAATCGTCCGGCGCCCCGGCGACACACGCCCAGCAGTGATGCCTGGCCGCGGGATGCTGCGCCTTCACCTGCTGCACAAAGTTTTTCGCGGCGTCCACGCCGTCGGTCGGCGCCAGCAACGTGATAAAACGGCTTTTCTTGATTTCCTCACTTATGCTGACCGGCGCCGCCGGTACGGGATAGGCCTGCATCAGGATAGATTCAGATCGCGGGTCATGTTCTCCACCCGTTTTTCATGGATAACGATATTATCTTCGATGCGGATGCCGCCAAAGGGTTTCAGCGCATCAATCCTCTGCCAGTCGAAATGCCGGCTGAATTCGCCCTCGCGCCACGGCGCCAGCAGAGAGTCGATAAAATAAATACCCGGCTCGATAGTCACGACCATGCCGGGCTCCAGTATCCGGGTGCAGCGCAGATAGGGATGCTGCGCGGGCGCGGCCAGGTGGCTACCGCGGTCGTCCTGCATAAAGCCCGCCACGTCATGCACCTGCAACCCCAGAGGGTGCCCCAGGCCATGCGGCAGGAACGGCGCGGTAAGCCCTTTTTCCACCATCGCCTCTTCGCTGATCTCCTGAACCAGTCGATGTGACGTCAACAACTTGGCAACGCGCTGATGCATCTGAATATGGTAATCGGTATAGCGTACTCCGCTGCGAATCGTATCGATAAGGCTCAGCTGTTCCTGATTCAAATCCTTCACCAGCGCGGCAAATGCATTATCGCTCTGCATGGAGTAAGTGCGGGTAAGGTCGGCCGCATAGCCATTATATTCCGCGCCCGCATCGATCAGGAAACTGCGCGCTTCCGACGGCGCCTGATGATCCAACTGGGTGTAATGCAGTACCGCGGCATGCTCATTCAGCGCCACGATATTGCCGTAGGGCACGTCGGTATCCCGGTGGCCGGTGGCCGTCAGATAAGCCAGATTGATATCGAACTCGCTCATGCCGGACAGAAAAGCCTCGTGCGCGGCGCGGTGCCCGACGACCGCGGTTTTCTGGGCTTCGCGCATGCAGGCCAGTTCATAGTCTGTTTTATAGGCGCGATAGTAGTGCAGGTAGTCCAGCACGCCCTGCGGGTTAATATTGGTGGCGTCAATTCCCAGATCCAGGGCACGCTGCGGAGCGTAACCGAGGTAGGCGACACGCCGGCGCGCCGAGGGGAGCAGCGAACCGATATCATCGGCGTTGCGCAGAACCGTAATGTCCACCTCGTCCGTCCAGAAACTTTCCGGAACCGGCGCGACGTTATGCCAGTAGTCCACCGGGGAGTAGAACCACAGTTTCGGCGCATTGACGCCGTCAATCCATAACCAGCAATTCGGCACCTGGGTCACCGGAACCCAGGCTTTAAACTGCGGATTGACCTTGAATGGGTAGTCATGATCGTCCAGGAATACCGTCAGCAGCTCGCCGGAGTGAATCAGCAAGGCGTCAAGCTGATGGCGCTCCAGCACCGCCTGCGCCCGCTGCTGCAACGTAACCAGATGATGGTGATATAAAGAAGCCAGCTTTTCCATGGGTATCCCTGTTTGTTACTGCATTATCCATCCATTTTAACACAGCCGTGATTCAACGGCAGTGTCGGCTGCTTTGTGATCTCTCCGGCAAAAAAACAATCCCTTATTTGCAAAAATTTAACATTATAACCACAATTCAATCATCTGGTCGTACCAGATCCCCACCCTGAACGCGGAGATCACCATGCTCTATCAAGGCGAAACCCTCTACCTCGACTGGCTTGAAGACGGCATTGCGGAGCTGGTCTTTGCGGCGCCCGGCTCCGTCAACAAACTGGATACCCGTACGGTGACCAGCCTGGGTAAGGCGTTGGATATACTGGCGGAACAGAAACAATTGCGAGGGCTGCTATTACGCTCGGATAAGCCCGCCTTTATCGTCGGCGCCGATATCACCGAGTTCCTCTCGTTGTTTGCGGCGCCGGCAGACAAACTTCACCAGTGGCTGGACTTTGCCAACGGCATTTTTAGCCGCCTGGAAGACCTGCCCGTCCCCACGCTTTCCGCCATTAACGGGTATGCGCTGGGCGGCGGCTGCGAATGCGTATTGGCCACCGATTTTCGCCTTGCCGCCGCCGATATCCGCATCGGCCTGCCGGAAACCAAACTGGGCATTATGCCGGGTTTTGGCGGAACGGTGCGCCTGCCGCGCTTGCTGGGAGCGGATAGCGCGCTGGAAATTATCGCCGCGGGCAAAGATATCGGCGCGGCCGAAGCATTAAAAGCGGGCCTGGTGGATGCGGTGGTCGCCAATGAAAAATTACTCGCCGCCGCCGCGCAGATATTGCGACGGGCCATCGCCGGCGAGCTTGACTGGCGGGCGGCGCGGCGCCCCAAGCTGGAAGCGCTGAAGCTCAATAATATCGAGGTCGCCATGTGTTTCGCCACCGCCAAAGCCATGGTATTGCAAACCGCGGGCAAACATTACCCGGCCCCGATGACCGCGGTCAAAACCATTGAGGCCGCCGCCGCCATGCCGCGCAATGCGGCGTTGCGGTTGGAAACGCAAAACTTTATTCCCTTGACCCGCACCGATTCCGCTCGCGCGCTGGTTGGCCTTTTCCTTAACGATCAGTATGTAAAAGGCAAGGCGAAAAAGCGCATCGGCGAGTTCTCGCCGCCGGCGCAGGCCGCCGTGCTGGGGGCGGGCATTATGGGCGGCGGCATTGCCTATCAGTCTGCGTACAAAGGCACACCCATCCGCCTGAAGGATATCCATGAGAAACCGCTTACGCAGGGGATGAACGAAGCGGCGAAACTGCTGAACAAGCAGTTGGAGCGCGGCAGGCTGGATGGCATCAAAATGGCGGGGATACTGGCCAATATTCATCCGACGCTGGACTACGCCGGTTTTGAGCGCCTCGATATGGTGGTCGAGGCCGTGGTTGAAAACCCGCGGGTGAAGGCCGAGGTGCTGGCGGAAACCGAAGCTCACGTCGGCCCGCACGCCGTGCTGGCTTCCAACACCTCAACCATTCCCATTGCCCAACTGGCCGCCGCCTTAAAACGACCGCAAAACTTTTGCGGCATGCACTTTTTTAACCCGGTGCATCGCATGCCGCTGGTGGAAATTATCCGCGGCCCGCAGACGGCCGAAACCACCATCGCCCGCGTGGTGGCCTACGCCAGCAAAATGGGGAAAACGCCGATTGTGGTCAATGACTGCCCCGGTTTCTTCGTTAACCGGGTACTGTTTCCCTATTTTTGCGCGTTTAACCTGCTGGTACGCGACGGCGCGGATTTTCGCGACGTTGATAGCGTGATGGAGAAACGGTTCGGCTGGCCGATGGGGCCGGCGTACCTGCTGGACGTGGTGGGCATCGATACCGCTCACCACGCGCAGGCGGTGATGTCCGAAGGATTTCCGCAGCGCATGGGTAAAGACTATCGGGACGCCATCGACGTGCTGTTCGACAACCAGCGCTTCGGTCAGAAAAACGGGCTGGGTTTCTATCGCTATCAGACGGACGGCAAAGGAAAACCGCGCAAAGAGCAGGATGAACGCGTTGACGGCCTGCTGGCGGAAATCAGCCGGCCACGGAAGACGTTCAGCGCCGAGGAGATTATCGCCCGCCTGATGATCCCGATGATTAACGAGGTGGCCCGCTGTCTGGAGGAAGGCATTATCGATAGCCCGGCGGAAGCGGATATGGCATTGGTGTACGGACTCGGCTTCCCGCCCTTCCGCGGCGGCGCCTGCCGCTATCTGGACACCCAGGGCAGCGCCCGTTACCTGGAGACGGCGCGACAACTGTCGCATCTCGGCCCCATCTATCAGGTTCCTGACGGGCTGCAACAGAAAGCCAGCCGCAACGAAAGTTATTATCCCCCCGCCGCGCCGCACGCGGACGTTTCTCAAGGGCAACCGGCATGAGGTCAGAGAAGATGGAAAACGTAGTGATTGTTGATGCCGTGCGCACGCCGATGGGCCGTTCCAAAGGCGGCGCATTCCGCCAGGTGCGGGCCGAAGATCTCTCCGCGCATTTAATGCGCAGCCTGCTTGGCAGAAGCCCGGCGCTGGAAGCGGGCGAGATAGACGATATTTATTGGGGCTGCGTGCAGCAAACGCTGGAACAGGGCTTCAACGTGGCCCGCAATGCCGCGCTCCTGGCGGAAATCCCGGTAACCGTTCCGGCGACCACCGTTAACCGGCTATGCGGCTCCTCCATGCAGGCGCTGCATGATGCGGCCCGCGCCATTATGGTCGGCGACGCCCACGTCTGCCTGATTGGCGGCGTTGAACATATGGGGCACGTTCCCATGAGCCACGGCGTGGATTTCCATCCCGGACTCGGCCGCACCGTCGCCAAAGCCGCCGCCATGATGGGACTGACCGCCGAAATGCTGGCGCGCAGGCATAATATCAGCCGGGAGATGCAGGACCGGTTTGCCGCCCGCTCTCATCAGCGCGCCGCCGGCGCCACAAAGTCAGGCGCTTTCCGCAAGGAGATCGTCCCGACCTCCGGCCATGACGCCGACGGCGTTTTACGCCGCTTTGACCATGACGAGGTTATTCGGCCGGAAACCAGCGTCGCCGGCCTGGCGGAACTCAAGCCGGCTTTTGATCCGCTCAATGGCACCGTCACCGCCGGCAGTTCTTCCGCCCTTTCCGACGGCGCGGCGGCGATGTTAATCATGAGCGAATCGCGCGCCGCCTCATTGGGATTAACGGCGCGGGCGCGCATCCGGGCGATGGCGGTGGTCGGTTGCGAACCGTCCATTATGGGATACGGCCCGGTGCCGGCGACCACGCTGGCCCTGAAGCGCGCCGGACTGCGCCTTGCCGATATCGGCCTGTTTGAGCTCAATGAGGCCTTCGCGGCGCAAACCCTACCCTGCATAAAAGATCTGGGGCTGATGGAGCAGTTGGATGAAAAGGTCAACCTCAACGGCGGAGCCATCGCGCTCGGCCACCCGCTGGGCTGTTCCGGCGCCCGTATTTCCGCCACGCTGCTCAATCTGATGGAAAGTCGCGACGTGCAATTCGGCGTGGCGGCGATGTGCATCGGGCTGGGCCAGGGGATCGCCACGGTATTTGAGCGGCCATAAACACGCAAGGATAAGAGCACCATAAAAAACCCCGCTAGGCTTAAGCGGGGTTTTTTGTTCGCGTCTATGGCGACTGCGGTTAACTCAGATAAAAGAAAACGCGTCGCTGAACATATGCGCCGTCAGCGCGCCGCGTTCGTTGCAAAAACGTTCGCGGGCGATTTTGGCCATTTCAAAACGGCCGGCAATATAAATATCCTGCTCGGCCAGGGAACCGTAATCCTGCAGCACCGCGCTCAGCACCGTACCGGTTCTGCCGCGCCAGCCCTCTTCCGGCTGTTCAACCACCGGGATCACCTGCAGGTTGGGATAGTGCGCGGCGAGCTTTTCCAGTTCGCCGAGATCGTAAAGGTGTTTGGTTTCCCGGCCTCCCCAATAGATGGCGACGGCACGGTCGGGTCGCTGAGACAGCGCCGTCAGCAAAATAGAGCGCACATAGGAAAAACCCGTGCCGCCGGCGATCAGCACCAGCGGACGTTGGCTCTCTTCCCGCAGCCATGCTTCGCCGTGGGGAATGTCCACCGTCAGCGTTTTCTCTTTCAGGATACGTTCCATTACCGCCATGGCGTAAAGATTAAGCTCGGAAGCGCCGATATGCAGCTCGATAACGTCCTTCTCCATCGGCGTGGACGCCATCGAGAAAGGACGCTTATCGCGTTCGTCCATCACCACCATCAGATACTGGCCGGCGCGGAAAGAAAAAGGAGCCTCAGGTAATAAACGCACCCGATAAACCGTATCGGTTATTGCCTCTACCAAAGTCACTTTACAGCTCAATGTTGTCATGCATTCCCTCTGTAGGGTCGTCAAAGCAAAGCTGGGAACAGAGCAACAGCAGGTTAAGACCGGGGTTCTCTGTCGCTAAAAATGGCAAGTTCATCCCATATGGCATCAACGCGGGCGCATACCTGCGGATCTTTCCTGATCGGATGCCCCCACTCGCGCTGCGTTTCGCCCGGCCATTTATTGGTGGCATCCAGTCCCATTTTGGAACCCAAACCGGAAACCGGCGAGGCAAAATCCAGATAGTCTATCGGCGTATTTTCCACCAATAGGGTATCGCGCGCCGGGTCCATGCGCGTGGTGATCGCCCAGATGACGTCTTTCCAGTCGCGGGCGTTAATATCATCGTCACAGACAATAACAAACTTGGTGTACATAAACTGCCGTAAAAAAGACCACACCCCCATCATGACGCGTTTGGCATGACCGGCATACTGCTTCTTCATGGTAACGATCGCCAGACGGTAAGAGCAACCCTCCGGCGGCAAATAAAAATCGACAATCTCCGGAAATTGCTTTTGCAAAATCGGCACAAAGACTTCGTTGAGCGCCACCCCCAATACGGCGGGTTCATCCGGCGGACGCCCGGTATAGGTGGAATGATAAATCGCGTCGCGCCGCTGGGTGATATGCGTCACCGTGAAGACCGGGAAGTTATCGACTTCATTGTAGTACCCGGTGTGGTCGCCATACGGCCCTTCCGCCGCCATCTCACCTGGCTCAATATAGCCTTCCAGCACGATTTCCGCACCGGCCGGCACTTCCAGATCGTTGGACAGGCATTTCACCACTTCGGTTTTATGCCCGCGCAGCAGTCCGGCGAAGGCATATTCGGATAACGAGTCGGGAACCGGCGTGACGGCGGCCAGGATCGTGGCGGGGTCGGCGCCCAGCGCGACGGAAACCGGGAAGCGCTGCCCCGGATTTTGCTGGCGCCACTCCTGAAAATCCAACGCGCCGCCGCGATGCGACAGCCAGCGCATAATCAGCTTGTTTTTCCCCAGCACCTGCTGCCGGTAAATTCCCAGATTCTGGCGCTCTTTATGCGGCCCGCGGGTCACCGTCAGTCCCCAGGTAATCAGCGGCGCGGCGTCTTCCGGCCAGCAATGCATCACCGGTATCCGGCTTAAGTCGACGTCGTCGCCCTGCCATACCTGTTCCTGACAGGGCGCGGAAGTCAGCCGTTTCGTCGGCATATTCAGCACCTGGCGGAATTTAGGCATTTTATCCACCAGATCGCGGAATCCCTTCGGCGGTTCAGGCTCTTTAAGAAAAGCCAGCAGTTTGCCGACATCGCGCAACGCGCCGACATCCTCCTGCCCCATGCCCATGGCGACGCGCTTCGCCGTACCGAACAAATTGCACAGTACCGGCATCTCATAACCTTTCGGGTTTTCAAACAGCAGCGCCGGGCCGTCGGCGCGCAGGGTGCGGTCGGCTATTTCCGTCATTTCAAGATAGGGATCAATGGGCTGGCTGATGCGTTTTAATTCACCCCTCTCTTCCAGCAGAGAGAGGAATTCGCGTAAGTCACGATATTTCATGCTGATCATCGGGGCAGTCTGTGGAACTGGCTATTATAAAGTCTCTTCACCGACCTGTCGCTTCTTAGTGCGGCTATTTATCTTGCCGGCAGGCCGTTGCCAGGCGGCATTAAAAATTTCTCACGAAAATTTTTTATCCACGCCGGCATTTGATATGCTGATCGACCGAAATCATAAGTCTGCAAAATTATGGAAGCCTGGTACTTACTATATTGTAAACGTGGTCAACTACTGCGTGCTAAGGAGCATCTTGAGCGTCAGGATGTTACCTGTCTTAGCCCGATGATCACACTGGATAAAATTGTACGGGGTAAACGTACCGAGGTTTGTGAACCGCTGTTTCCGAACTATCTGTTTGTGGAGTTCGATCCGGAACACATCCATACCACCACCGTCAGCGCGACGCGCGGAGTCAGTAACTTCGTGCGCTTTGGCAATCTGCCCGCCGTCATCCCCCAGCAGGTGATCGATGACCTGTCGCTGCGTCCGACGCAGGGCATTATCGATCCGCAAACCCCGCAGCCGGGTGATGAAGTGCTGATTACCGATGGGATTTTCACCGGCCTGCAGGCTATCTATACCGAGCCGGATGGGGAAGCCCGCTCAATGCTGCTGCTGAATTTGTTGAATAAACAGGTTCGCCAGAGCATTGATAACCGGCAGTTTCAAAAAATGTAATTCGCCAGGAACGGCGCCAGCCGCCCTGACGAAAGGCGATCAGCGCCGTAAATGCCCGTCGTGCAGCCATTGCGCCACGCGCTTGGCGAAGTAGGTCAGCACGCCATCGGCCCCGGCGCGTTTAAAGCACAGCAGCGACTCCATGATAACCGGCTGTTCCTGCAGCCAGCCGTTCTGGATCGCCGCCATATGCATGGCGTACTCGCCGGAAACCTGGTAGGCGAACGTCGGCACGCCGAACGTCTCCTTTACGCGCCTGACCACGTCCAGATACGGCATACCCGGTTTGACCATCACCATATCGGCGCCTTCCTGCAGATCCTGCGCAATCTCCTGTAGGGCTTCGTCGCCGTTGGCGGGGTCCATCTGATAGGTCTTTTTATCCCCCCCCTTCAGATTGCCGGCGGAACCCACCGCGTCGCGGAAAGGACCATAGTAACAAGAGGCGTATTTCGCCGAATACGCCATAATCTGCGTATTAATCAGGTTCCGCGCTTCCAGCGTCTCGCGGATCGCGCCGATGCGCCCGTCCATCATATCGCTGGGCGCCACGATTTCCGCGCCGGCCTCGGCGTGCGACAGCGCCTGACGCACCAGAATCTCTTTGGTGACGTCGTTGACCACGTAGCCGTCTTCGTCAATGATGCCGTCCTGCCCGTGCGTGGTGTAGGGATCGAGCGCCACATCCGTCAACAGCCCCAGTTCCGGCACCGCGTCCTTGAGGGCGCGCACGGTGCGCTGCACCAGGCCGTCCGGGTTATAGGCTTCCTCGGCGTTTAACGATTTCTTGTCGCTCTCGATGACCGGAAACAGCGACAGCACCGGGATGCCAAGCCTGGCGATCTCTTCGGCCTCGCGCTGCAGCACATCGATGGTCATGCGGTATACCCCCGGCATGGAAGGAACTTCCTGCCGGCGGTTTTCCCCTTCCATAACAAAAACCGGATAGATCAGATCGTTGACCGTCAGCTGGTTTTCAGCCACCAGGCGGCGGCTGAAATCGTGGCGGCGAATACGCCGCATACGTCGGCCGGGGAAAGTACCGGGAAAGGCATGGCTCATATCATTCTTCTCCTGAATCAGACCAGCCGGAAAACCCGGCGGGCGTTTTCATCTGTTTTTTGCCCCAGCCACGCGGCGTCTTCGTCGCGCCAGCCCGCGACCTGATGGACGATATGGGGCAGGAAACAGGGTTCGTTGCGGCGGGATACGGGTTTGGGCGTTAAATCCCGCGGCAGTAAATAGGGGGCGTCGGTTTCCAGCAGCAGCCGATCGGCGGGGATATGTTTCAGCAAGGCGCGCAGCGCCAGGCCGCGTCGTTCATCGCACACCCAGCCGGTAATGCCGACCATCAGCCCCGCGGCCAGGCATTCGTCAAGCTCGTCCCGGCTGCCGGTAAAGCAATGGACCACCGCAGACGGAACTTTGTCGAGCCAGGGGCGCAGCAAGGCGATAAAGCGGGCATGGGCATCGCGGCAGTGCAGGAAAACGGGTAAAGCCAGCTCGGCGGCCAGCGCCAGTTGAGCGCTGAATGCCTGTTCCTGCTCCTGCGGAGTGGAGAAGTTGCGGTTGAAATCGAGCCCGCATTCGCCGACCGCCGCCACGGAGTCCGACTGCGCCAGGCGATAAATCTGCTCGGCGGCGGCTTCATCCCAGCGGCTGGCGTCGTGGGGATGAACCCCCGCCGTCGACCAGCAGTAAGCCGGGTACTGTTCCGCCAACGCCAGCGCCTGACCACTTTCCGCAACGCTGGTCCCGGTAATCAGCATCCCGCTGACGCCAGCCTGTTTTGCGCGCGCGACCACCTGTTCCCGGTCTTTGGCAAACTGGGAGCTGGTTAAATTGACTCCGATATCGAACATTGGCTACTTACCCGTCTATCGCTACAGTGACGCCGCCAGGGCGCGCAAAAAACAAAAACCTCTCAAAGAGAGGCTATTTCCTTTGCCAAAAACAGGGAGCCGCGCCTTACGGCGCCGGCTCTTCCGTTTCAGCGCGGCGGCCTTTACCAACATAAAACCGGGAGAAGAATACGCCGATTTCAAACAGCAGATACATGGGGAGCGCCAGCAACGTCTGCGAGAACACATCCGGCGGCGTCAACAGCATACCGACCACGAAAGCGCCGACCAGCATATAAGGCCGTTTCTTTTTCAGGTCTTCCGGGGTCACCACGCCGCTCCAGCATAGCAATACTATCGCAATCGGCACTTCAAACGACACGCCGAATGCCATAAACAGCGCCATGACGAAATCGAGGTAGTTGTTGATATCGGTGGCGATCAGAACGCCTTCGGGAGCGGTTTTGGCAAAGAAGCCAAACGCCAGCGGAAAAACCACGAAGTAGGCGAACGCCATCCCGGCGTAGAACAACAGGCTGCTGGAAACCAGCAAAGGCATCATCAACCGGCGCTCATGTTTGTACAGCGCCGGGGCGACAAACGCCCAGACCTGGTACAGGATCAGCGGCGCGGAGACGAACACCGATACGATCATCGTCAGCTTTATCGGCGTAAAAAACGGCGACGCCACGTCGGTGGCGATCATACTGGCGCCCACCGGAAGCTGCGCGATCAGCGGCGCGGAAACCATCTGGTAGATATCGTTGGCGAAATACACCAGACAAAAGAACACCACCAGCACACAAATAATACTGTTCAGCAACCGCTTACGCAGTTCGATCAGGTGACTGATCAGCGGTTGGGTATCTTCAGCGGCCATAAACTAACGATCGTCACTTGGTTGATGGGTAGAAACAGCAGGCGCCGGTTCAGGTTTGATTTTGTTGTCAGCGGGCGGAGTGCTTGCCATCCCCTCGCTCTCAGGCTGCTGATGAGCCACGGCCGGCGGCGGCGCTTTTTCGGTATCAATCACCCCGTCATGAACCGCCTCGGGGTCGTTTAGCGGCTGATAAGACGGCGGTTCCTGCGCATCGCCCTCGCCCGAAGGCGATTTTTCGGCATAGCCGCGCTTCATGGCCTCCGCCGCCTCTTTCAGCTCATCCATCGACGCTTTCAATTCCGGCGACAAATTTTGCAGGCTGGCTTTTTCCACTTTCTTCAGGCTGTCCTGCAACTCCTGCAGTTTCAACTCCTGCGACAGCTCATTCTGAACCGTAGACGCCAGCGAGCGCAGCGTTCTAATCCAACCGACCACCGTCTTTACCGCTACGGGCAACCGTTCCGGCCCAAGAACCACCAGGCCGATCACCATCACCAATAGCAGCTCGCTAAACCCGATATCGAACACCGCTTATACCTGCTCTTTATGCTGGCTCTTTGTTTCATCCGGTTTAACTTCCGGCTGCTGCTCGGCAATCGACTTGGTTGCAAAATCAGCATCCTGCTGTGTTTTATCCGCCTTGTCGGCCGACGACGCATCGTCGCCCATGGCTTTTTTAAAGCCTTTGATGGAAGCGCCCAAATCGGAGCCCAGCGTTCTCAGCTTGTTGGTACCAAACAGTAATACGACGATGACTGCGATAATCAACAAGTTCCAAATACTAATACCGCCCATAACGTTTACCTCTTTCAAAAGGGGGGTCACCAAAATTACCCCTATTATATAGGGTAATCCTGCTATGCATCATGATCTGTTTCAACGAGTTCGCCGCCAACCGATAATCCAGGCGACAACCCCCGCGGCCATCAGTCCGGAAGGTACGATATCCGCCTCCACGTGGCTAACTAGTAACACCGTACCACTTATCAATAGCGTTGCGCCAATTCCCAGCAGATAACGGGATTGTCCCTGACGAACATGCTGGCTGCGCAACTCCTCCGTTAGCCTGTCCACGCTCTGGCGCAGTATCTTGTGCTGGCGCAAACCGTCGTAAAACAATTCGGGGATCTCCGGCAGCTTTTCCGCCCAAAACGGCGCCTTTTCTTTCAAGGCCCGGATCACCGCCGGCAGGCCGACCTGCTCTTTCAGCCAGTTTTCCAAAAACGGTTTCGCCGTTTTCCACAGGTCCAGTTGCGGATAGAGCTGGCGGCCGATGCCTTCGATATACAGCAGCGTTTTTTGCAACAGGACGAGCTGAGGCTGTACTTCCATATTAAAACGGCGGGCGGTGTTAAAAAGATTCAATAACACATGACCGAATGAAATTTCCGCCAACGGCTTTTCAAAAATAGGTTCGCACACGGTGCGGATGGCGAACTCGAAGTCCTCGACGTTGGTATCCGCCGGCACCCAGCCTGAATCCACATGCAACTCGGCCACTTTACGATAGTCGCGATTGAAGAAGGCGATAAAATTCTCCGCCAGATAGCGCTTATCCTCTTTGTTCAGCGAACCGACTATCCCGCAGTCTATCCCGATGTATTGCGGATCGTCCGGGTGTTGGTCGTTGATAAAGATATTGCCGGGGTGCATATCGGCATGGAAAAAGCTGTCGCGGAACACCTGGGTAAAAAAGACCTGAACGCCGCGTTCCGCCAGCAGTTGAAGATTGGTGCCGTTGGCTTTCAACGCCTCAATATCGGAAACCGGAATACCGTAGATACGCTCCATCACCAGCATACTCTCGCTGCAGTAATCCGGATATACCTCGGGAATGTACAGCATGCGGCTATTTTCAAAATTACGCCGCAGCTGAATGGCGTTCGCCGCCTCACGCAGCAGGTTCAACTCATCCAGCAGCGTTTTTTCATATTCGCGCACCACTTCGCGCGGGCGCAGGCGCCGGCCGTCCGGCAGCAGCCGCGGCAGCCAGCCGGCCAGGCGATGCATCAGGCGCATATCGGCTTTAATCACCGGCAAAATATCCGGCCGGATGACCTTGATGACGATCTCTTTGCCGGTCGCCTTCAGGCGGGCGGTATGCACTTGCGCAATCGACGCCGATGCCAGCGGCTTGACATCAAAATCATCAAACCAGTTTTCCAGCGGGATCCCCTCCATCGACAGCTCGATTTGCCTACGCGCCAGCCGCCCGTCAAAGGGATCGACCCGATCCTGCAGCATGGCCAGCTGATCGGCGATCGCCGGCGGAAATAGGTCACGCCGCGTCGACATCATTTGACCGAACTTGATCCATACCGGCCCCAGCTCCTGCAAGGCCAGACGGATACGTTCTCCCAGCGGCCTGTCGCCGTGGCGATTCGGCATCCAGAATAGCAGCCGACGGCCAAAGCGCAGCGGGATGGTCAAACGCATTTTAGGGATCAGCTCATCCAGGCCGTAGCTCAGCAACACGCGGACGATGCTGTAAAGGCGCAGCAGTTCACCGGGCATCATCGCAGCGTCTCCAACTTGGTCAGCCGTTCGGCCAGGCTTTCCGCTGATTTCTCCACGGCGGCGATTTCCTCCTGCAACCAGGCATTTTCGAGTTTGCCCGGCGCCAGCCGCCACTCTTCGGTCAGCGTTTCGGACAGAGCGCGCCGCTGACCGCGCACCATGCGGCTCACTGCGCCCAGCGTTTTTTGCGCCGTCTGGCTCAGCCCCTGAGCGACCACATCCCCCAGATAGGGCGCCAGCCATTCCGCCGCATCGAACTCGGCCAAATCAAGCAGCGCGATAAACTGCTGCGCCACCTGAATATCGCCTTCGACGATCAGCTCGCCGCTGCGTATCAGTGAAGAAAGCTGTTGCCGATCGCGTAACTTCATCAACACGGATAAACGCGTCTTCAGTTGGCAATCCGCGCGCTCCTCCCACTGGCTTACCACGTCGAGCCGCTGCTCGCTGAAGATCAGCACCAGCGGCGCGCTCAGCTCAGACAGTTCGACCTGCAGCGTTTTTCCGTGCAGGCGCTGACGCGCCGCCTTCATACTGCGGTCGCGAAAAAGCAGCTGATTCAGCGCCGTTTCCAGCGTGGCGGTCAGCACAGAGGTTATCAGCATTGGCATATCCAATCAGAATTTAAAACCACGATGCAACGCGACAATGCCGCCGGTAAGATTGAAATAATTGACGCTGTCGAAACCGGCCTCGCTCATCATCCCCTTCAGGGTTTCCTGATCGGGGTGCATACGGATTGACTCCGCCAGATAGCGATAGCTGCCGGCATCGCTCGCCACCATCTCGCCGATGCGCGGCAGGACGTGGAACGAGTACAGGTCGTAAACCTTGCTTAACGGTTTCAGCGTCGGTTTGGAGAATTCCAGCACCAGCAGGCGGCCGCCCGGCTTCAGTACCCGGTACATGGAGCGCAGCGCCTTGTTTTTATCGGTAACGTTGCGCAAACCGAAAGAGATGGTGATGCAGTCAAAGAAATCGTCCGGAAAAGGCAGCTCTTCCGCGTTCGCCTGCACGTAGCTGACGTTGTTGATAATGCCTTTGTTGCGCAGTTTCTCGCGGCCGACCTTCAGCATGGAGGCATTGATATCGGCCAGCACCACCTCTCCCTCATCGCCGACAATGCGGGAGAATTTCGCCGTCAGGTCGCCGGTACCGCCGGCGACGTCCAGCACCCGCTGACCGCGCCGCACGCCGCTGCACTCAATGGTGAATCTTTTCCAGATACGGTGAATGCCGAGCGACATCAGGTCATTCATCAGATCGTATTTTGCTGCTACAGAATGGAAAACGTCAGCCACCATGACTTCTTTTTCATCCTTGGCGACAGTGCGAAAACCAAAATCGGTTGTTTTCTCCGGCTCATTTGCCATGTTATCCGCCTACTATTTTAGTCAACTATCGGGTCTAGCCATTTAATGGAAAGAGTGTAACAGACCCGGATAAAAAGCCCACCGTCCTAATGCCGATCGTTTCAGGATAGAGATAACCGGTAAAGCCGGCGACAGGGGAACGATCTAGCCTTTTTCCGCCGCTGATTTTTCCGGGTCGCTCCCCGCATCCGCCGCCGCGGGCGTCCCGGTCAGCGCATCCTGAGCAGCGCTTTCATGCCGGGTGGCCTGCTCCGCCAGCGATGGACTGATCGGGCGCTTTACCTCCACGCCCAACGCGCGGAACCCCTCCGCCTGACCGATAAGGTTCCCCCGCCCGGAAGCGAGTTTGTTCATCGCCTGCCGGTAGCTGCCGTGGGCTTTATCCAGCCCCTGGCCCAGCGCTTCCATATCATCGACGAACAGCCGCAGTTTATCGTACAACCGCGCCGCCCGCTCGGCGATCTGCTGCGCGTTGCGGCTCTGTTGCTCATAGCGCCACAGATTGTTGATGGTGCGCAGCGCCACCAGCAAAGTGGTGGGACTGACCAGCATAATATTGTGCTTCAGCGCTTCGCCGATCAACTCCGGCTGGCGATCGATCGCCACCAGAAACGCCGGTTCAACGGGAATAAACATCAGCACGTAATCCAGAGAGCGCAGCCCCGGCAGTTGCTGGTAGTCTTTGCCGCCCAGCTGACGAATATGACCGCGGACGGACAGCAGGTGTTCATTCAGGGCGGCCAACCGCTCCGCCTCGTCTTCGCTATTGAAATAGCGCTCATAGGCGACCAGCGACATTTTGGCGTCGATAACCACGTCCTTGCCCTGCGGCAGACGGACGATCACGTCAGGCTGCAAACGGTTGTTGGCGCCGGTCTGTACGCTGACCTGCGTCTGGTATTCATACCCTTCGCGCAGCCCGGAGGCTTCCAGCACCCGGCTGAGCACCACCTCGCCCCAGTTGCCCTGCGTTTTGTTGTCCCCTTTCAGCGCCTTGGTGAGATTAATCGCTTCCCGGGCCATCTGGGCGTTGAGCTGTTGCAGACTACGGATTTCATGGGTCAGGGTGTGGCGCTCACGGGCTTCCGCGCCGAAACTATCCTGCACCTGACGCCGGAACCCATCAAGCTGTTCGCGCAGCGGCATCAGCAGGCGATCCAGACTCTGTTTATTCTGCTCATCCACCTTGCGCCCGCTGTGTTCGAAAATACGGTTGGCCAGATTTTCAAACTGGGTGGTCAGCCGCTGCTCGCTGTTCATCAGCAGACGCTGCTTCTCTTCGGCAGCCATACGCGTCTCTTCCAGCCGGATGGTCACCTCGCGCAGTTCCGCCTCCTGAGCGCTGTTAACCTCGCGCAGGGCGCGCAGTTCCTGATTTAGCTGCACGCACTCCTCACGCAGTTGCGCCAGCTGCTGCAACTTCTCCTGGCCGGCGGCCAGCTGGCCGTGCAGGTCGCGCAGCGCCAGTTCATGGTCGCGCTGCCGCTGTTCATACTGTTTGTTGCTCTGCTGGCTCTCGCTCAGCAGTTGCCGAGTCTGCTGCGCCGTCTGCTCAAGCAGACGCAACTCGGTTTCATGGCGCGCCTGCCGCCGCTGGTGCGCCAAGCTGCTCACCAGCCAGCCGACCAACAGGCCGACAACGCCGCCGCCCAATCCATAAAATATGCTGATATCCACTCCGCCTCCGCTGACCGTCGCTGCTGCCCGTCAAGGTAAGATGATACTGTATGGATGTCCAGAGAGAATTCGGGTTACGCGGGCGTTTGCCAGGCAATACGGGGGAAAAGGATGAAAAATGCGCGCGGCAGGCAAGATAATCGCCGATACCTCAGGCCGGCAGGTTCACCGGCCTGAGAGCGGGATGGCGCGATTAATTACGCCAGGCGCTGTTTCGCGTCGCGAATGGCCTGCGCCACCTGCTGCGGCGAAACCCCGCCCTGCGCGGCGCGTTTATCCAGGCAGGATTGCAGCGACAGGATCGGATAAACATCCTCGGCGATGATAGGGCTGAACTTCTGCAAGTCCGCCAGCGACAGCGCCTCCAGCGCTTTCCCCTGACGGATGGCTTCCACTACCGCTTCGCCGACGATATGGTGCGCCTCGCGGAACGGGATGCCCTTGTCAACCAGATAGTCCGCCAGCTCCGTGGCGTTGGCGTAACCCTGTTCCGCCGCTTCCCGGCAGCGCGGACGTTTCACCTGAATCCCTTCCAGCACCAGGCCGGCCATCATCAGGCAGTCGTGCCAGGTATCCAGCGCGTCGAACAGCCCTTCCTTGTCTTCCTGCATATCTTTGTTATACGCCAGCGGCAGCCCTTTCAGCGTCACCATCATGCCGCTCAGCGCCCCCTGAACCCGGCCGCACTTGCCGCGGATCAGCTCCAGCGCGTCGGGGTTTTTTTTCTGCGGCATCAGCGAGGAGCCGGAGGTCACCCGATCGGAAAGCTCAACGAACGCCGCCTCGCCGCTGTTGAAGAAAATCAGGTCTTCGGCGAAACGGGATAAATGGATCATGCCGATCGAGGCATCAGACAGCAGTTCCAGCACGTGATCGCGGTCGGATACCGTGTCCAGGCTGTTGCGCGTGGCGGAGGCGAACCCCAGCCAGCCGGCCAGTTGCTCACGATCGATAGGGTAAGCGGTGCCGGCCAATGCGCCGCAGCCCAGCGGACTGACGTCCAGACGTTTCAGCGTGTCTTCCAGACGGCTTTCGTCACGCACCAGCATTTCGTGATAGGCCAGACACCAGTGGGCGAAGGTGACCGGCTGGGCGCGTTGCAGGTGGGTATAACCCGGCATCACGGCGTCCTGATTGGCCTCCGCCGTGGCTACCAGGGCCTGGCGCAGCTGGCGCACCGCCAGCAGCAGTTCGCCAATCTGCGCCTTGCACCACAGTTTCAGATCGGTGGCGACCTGATCGTTACGGCTGCGCCCGGTGTGCAGTTTTTTCCCCAGATCGCCGACTTTGTCGATCAGACGCTGCTCGACCCAGCTGTGGATATCCTCCGCGTCGCTTTGCAGAATCACTTCGGGATCCGCCCGCACCTCGGCCAGCAGCGCGTTCAGCGCCTGTTCCAGTTGCTGCTGCTCCTGCTCGCTGAGCACATTGACGGTAACCAATGCTTTCGACCAGCCAATCGAGCCGCTGATATCCTGCTCTGCCAGACGGTAATCAAACCGCAGCGAGTCGTTGAACTGTTTAAAACGTTGATCTGCCGCCTGACTAAACCGACCGCCCCACAAAGCCATAACCCTTACTCCCAAAATTCAAATAAACACCGGGATGGCATCATGCCATACCCGAAAACCGCTTACGCTAAAATACGCGTGCCGATCGCCACGCCGTTGAACAGCGCGGGAAGTTGATCGGCATGGCGCCAACTGGCGATATCCACCGGCCGCCCCAGGGTGCGAGCCGCGTCCAGCGCCGCGTTGACCTTGACGATCATGCCGTCGGTAATAATGCCCTGCTCAATCAGCTGCTGCGCTTTTTGCGCCGTCATTTCCGCGATGCGCTGACCTTTGCCGTCCAGAATGCCGCTCACGTCGGAAAGCAAGATCAAATCCGCCCCCAGCGTTTGCGCCAGCGCCGTCGCCGCCTGGTCGGCGTTCACATTCATCAGATCGCCCCCGTCGGTAATGCCGATAGAGCTGACCACCGGCAGATATCCCGCCGACAACAGCGTATTCAATAACGCCGGTGAACCGGCCTGCGCTTTACCGACGAATCCCAGCGCCTCATCCAACTGCGTCACGCTGGTGCTGCCGCCGTCCGCCAGACATAGGCCGACGGCGTCGATGCCGTGCTTCTTCGCCCACGACAGCAGCGTTTTATTCGCCGAACCGGCCAACGCCCCGACAATGATGTCGATCTGATCGGCCGGCGTCACGCGCAGACCGTTTTTCTTCACCACCGGCAACGACAGTTTTTTCATCAGTTCGTCAACCAGGCAGCCGCCGCCGTGCACGATCAACAGCGGGCGTTGGTGTTGCCGGCGATAGGCGACCAGCGCGCCAAACAGGCGCTCCAGCGCCTCTTCGCTATCCAGTAAAACGCCGCCTAGCTTGATAATTAACGGATTCATTATTCTCTTCGCGCCTCAGAATGGTAAATTGCGATCAAAGTAAAGACTGGGTTTCCGGGAAACCAAAACGAATATTCATACACTGTACGGCCTGCGCCGCCGCGCCTTTCAGCAGATTATCCTCCGCGGCGACCGCGATCAGGTGTTCGCCCTGCACGGAAAAACCGATATCGCAGAACGGCAGCCCCACCACGGATTTCAACGCCGGCACGCCCTTCTCATACAGGCGCACCAGCGGTTTGCCGTGGTAGGCGTTGTGATAAGCCTCGGCCACGTCCTGCTGCGTGACGCCCGGCTGTAGCCGACAGGTGATGGTCGCCAGTATACCACGGGCAAAGTTGCCCAGATGCGGCGTAAAAATGACCGGCGTGCCGAGGTGAGTCGAGATTTCCGGCTCATGGCGATGGTTGAAAATGCCGTAGGGCTGCAGGCTGACCTCACAGAAACTGTTGGTCATCGAGGCCTTACGTCCCGCGCCGCTGACGCCGCTGACGGCGTTAATCACCGGCCATTGCGCCGCGTTCAGCAGTTGAGCGTCCACCAGCGGCCTCAGCGCCAGCTGCGACGCGGTGGGATAACATCCCGGCACGGCAATCAGCCGCGCCTGCTTGATGCCCTCGGCCCGCCATTCGGCCAGGCCGTAGACCGCCTGCGCCAGCCAGTCGGCGTGCTGGTGCTCAAAGCCATAATAGCGGCGGTAAAATTCCGCATCGTTAACGCGAAACGCCCCTGATAAATCGAAGACGGTGCAACCCGCGGCCAGAAACTCGGGCGCCAGATCGTGACTGACCTTGTGATCCGTCGCCAGAAAGACCACGTCCACGCCTTTGGCGGCTTCAGCGACATCGGTTAACGGCCGGACCGGCAAATCAATGATGCCTTTCAGCTGCGGATGCAAATCGGATAGTGATTTTCCCGCATCTACGCTTTGCGCTGAAACGGCTAAAGCGGTTATGTTCATCTGTGGGTGACGGTTCAGGTAAAGTGCAAGTTCGGCGCCGGTATAACCGCTTGCACCAACAATCAACGTATTCAGCATGGGATTCTGCGTACCTTCTTACTTATCTGCGGACCAGGCTACAGGGCTCACCGGCGCCATCACGCCGTTCACCCGCGAAGCCGGACGAAATGACGATTGCTCGTCGCGGATGACCTTAAGGTTTCCTTTCGCCTGGCGTTACTGTATTTTTATTCAAAATAAATGCATGAATATTGATACTATCCTAACCAGAGGCTGTCAACAGTGAAGATGAATTTACCCCCTTTTCTTGAGCTATACCGGGCGTTGATCGCCACGCCGTCGATCAGCGCGACCGACAGCGCGCTCGATCAAAGTAATCAGGCGTTAATCAACCTGCTGTCCGGCTGGTTCAGCGATTTGGGCTTTCATGTCGAGGTACAGCCCGTTCCCGGCACGCAACATAAATTTAACATGCTGGCCAGAATAGGTGAAGGCAAAGGGGGATTATTACTGGCCGGGCACACGGATACCGTGCCGTTCGACGACGGACGCTGGACGCGCGATCCCTTCACGCTGACCGAGCACGACAACAAGCTGTACGGCCTGGGCACCGCCGATATGAAAGGCTTTTTCGCCTTTATTCTCGATACCCTGCGCGATATCGACCCGGCGCAGCTGAGCAAGCCGCTCTATGTGCTCGCCACCGCCGATGAAGAAACCACCATGGCCGGCGCCAAATATTTCGCCGGGTCCACGCAGGTCAGACCGGACTGCGCCATTATCGGCGAACCCACCTCGCTGCAGCCGGTGCGCGCCCACAAGGGCCATATGTCCAGCGCCATTCGGATTCAGGGGCAGTCCGGCCACTCCAGCGATCCCTCGCGCGGCGTTAACGCCATTGAACTGATGCACGAGGCCGTCGCCCATCTGCTGGTGCTGCGCAATACCCTGCAGGAGCGCTATCACAACCCGGCGTTCCATATTCCCTACCCGACGATGAATCTCGGTCATATTCACGGCGGCGACGCCGCCAACCGCATCTGCGGCTGCTGTGAACTGCATATGGATATCCGCCCGCTGCCGGGGCTGACGCTCGGCGATCTGAACGGCCTGCTGTCCGAAGCGCTGGCGCCGGTAAGCCAGCGCTGGCCGGGGCGCCTGACCATCGCCGAACTGCACCCGCCGATCCCCGGTTATGAATGCCCGGCGGATCACCATTTGGTGTCGGTGGTGGAAAAATTATTGGGCACGCCGACGGAGGTGGTCAATTACTGTACCGAA
This sequence comes from Brenneria corticis, assembly GCF_003115855.1. Taxonomy (GTDB): domain Bacteria; phylum Pseudomonadota; class Gammaproteobacteria; order Enterobacterales; family Enterobacteriaceae; genus Brenneria; species Brenneria corticis. Next base: position 387,348 of record NZ_KZ819071.1, on the reverse strand, counting down.
GCGCCGTTTATTCAGGCGCTCTGCCCGACGCTGGTGCTGGGCCCCGGCTCCATCGATCAGGCGCATCAGCCGGACGAATTCCTTGATACCGCCTTTATCAAACCCACGCGGGCGCTGATATCGCAGATGATTCAACATTTCTGCCGCCGCTGATCCCGCATGCATCGGCCTCGCCCGCCAACAACGCGGGTCGGGCCGGATGAGACAGCCGATGAAGAAAAAAGATTTTATTGCTCAGGATCTGTTAAGCAAAATCTATCAGCACGCCGACCCGCTGCCGGAAAAACTGCCGCCGGAACGCCTGCTGGCCGAAGAGTACGGCGTTTCACGCTTCACTATCCGCAAGGCGCTGGAGAAACTCGCCAGTATCGGCGCGATCCATATGGTGCAGGGCGCGGGAAACTTCATTAATCCGGGCGTACGCGGTAATCCGCTGGTCTACAACTCCATTACCGAAAAAAAATTCAACCAGATTTCATTCCGTCTGATCAGTCTGCATAAACGCCGCCCCAATCGGGAAGAACAACAGGTTTTTGCTATCACTGCGGATGTCTTTATCTGGGAATTCTGCCGGTTACGCTATGTGGAAAACCGCAAGGTGCAGATTGAAATATCCAAAATGCCGGCGAGCTATTTCCCCGATATCAATCAGAAAGTGATTGAAAGCTCTATTCAGCAATATGTGCTCGACAAAGGCTACGCCATTTCCCATTCACTCACGCATTATCAGGCCGTGACCGTGAATAAAGCGCAGGCTGAACTGCTGGGCTGCAAAAAGGGCATTGCCGCCATGCATATCCTTAACCGGGGGATCCTGCAAGGCGGGCGGGTCTATGAGTCCAGCGACATTATTGATATCAATTACGCCTGCACCTACGTGATCCCCTTTAATCAGGACAACCTGAAGTTCCGCCAGTCCTCATAAGACGGCCAAGACTAGGGCGTATGAATGGTGCCGTCCGGCAATCGGCTCTGCGTCCACTCATGGGGACGGTAGACCACCGGGAAGCACCGGGCCTCATCGAGATGAATACCCACGCCGATTCCCGGATTTTCAATAGGATACAGATAGCCATTCTCAGGCGCGACGGCATCCGGGAAAACCCGGAGGGTATTGTCGGGGTAAGCGACAAACTCCTGAATCGCGGCGTTATGCAGATGGATATTCAGATGGGTATTCACTGCCGCGCCGATCGGCGTCATATCCGGCGGGCAATGCCACGCCAGCCGCACGCCGAAATTCTGGCAGAACGTCCCCAGTTTTAACGCCGGAGTAATACCGCCGATCTGCGAGACATGACAGCGGATAAAATCAATCCGCCGGTTAATCACCAGATCCTGCCATTCGGCCGGGTTGTTAAACAGCTCCCCTGTCGCCAGCGGCACCGCACTCTGACTGCGGATCTGCTCCAGCCAGGCATTCTGCGCCGGCGGAAGAATATCTTCAATAAAATAAGGATGATAGCTTTCCACCGCCTTGGCGAACTGCACCGCCTGGTGGGGAAAAAGCCGCTCATGCACATCATGCAGAATATGGAAACTCTCCTGATACCTTTCCCGCAATGCGCGAAACATGGCGAGGGTGTTGCTCATATATTGTTCCTGATCGTAGTAGGCGCCGTCCGTCGGCTGCCGCGTACTGTGCAATAACGCGGCATTGCCGCCGTAAAACCCCAGCTGGCAGCGAATATGGCGATAGCCCTGGGCATAGAGCCGCTCCACCTCCTGGAACAGTCCTTCCAGCGTATCGCCGGCCGCATGGCTGTATACGACGACGGCATCACGGGATTTGCCGCCGAACAGTTGGTAGAGCGGCATATCAGCCAGCTTTCCCTTGATGTCCCAGAGCGCCATATCCACGCCGGCTACCGCATTATTGATGACCGGACCATTACGCCAGTAGGCGTTGACCATCATCATATGCCACAAATCCTCAATATTATTGGCGTCCCGGCCGACCAATAACGGTTTGAGATATTCATCCACCATGGCTTTCACCGCCAGCGGGCGTTGCTGGAAAGTCGCACAGCCATAGCCGGTAATGCCTTTATCGGTACTGACGACCACGGTAACCAGATTATGGCGGTCGGGACGGGTAACCACACACTCGATATCGGTAATTATTGTTGGCAGCACAAAGATATCCTCCGGAATTTCTGCCAGAATAGATAAATCAGGCGGAAATCCACTCTCAAAATCAGTCTCTTTTTTTGATTTCTACTGACTTTCCATCACCTTGTAAACTACTTATTTAAAAGAATCACTTTGGTTTGAAAAAACAGCCTAATTGATAAAAAAACCATACCAATTACCAACTAAAGCCACTTTCATTCCTTTTCCATGCTGATGTTGTGATGGAGTTCATATTTTATTGGTTTGTTTTTGTGAATGGAGCCTTTTACTATCTCAGGAAATAATTCGGTCAAAAATAAATTAAGGCCAGACGAGGAATGTATTTATGGGGAAAAATGAAGTTATTCAGTCGATCATTAAATTGGTGGGCGGAAATGAAAATATCAATAAGGTCTGGCACTGTATGACTCGGCTGCGTTTTGATTTAATTGACGATAATAAAGTCAAGGCGCAGGAAATTAAGGCGCTGCCCGGAATATTAGGCGCGCAGAACCAAAGCAATCAATTCCAGATTATTATCGGCCCCCAGGTCGATACCTACTATCACGCGTTGATCGCGCTGCTATCGCCAGCGACCGCGGCGCCCGGCGCCACGCAGAAAGCGAAAAAAGGCCTGATATCCCTGTTTATGGATACCGTCTCCGGCGTATTCGGCCCTATCGTACCGGCCATCGCCGGCGCCGGGATGATCAAAGGACTGCTGGCCGGATTAATCGCGCTGCAAGTCATCTCGGCCAAAACCGATACGGTGATCGTTATCGACCTGATCGCCAGCGGCGTATTCTATTTTTTACCGTTCTTTCTGGCGGTATCCGCGGCCAAGATATTCAAAACCAATGAGTATCTGGCGGCGGCCATCGCCGCCTGCCTGATGTATCCGTCACTGATGGAAGCGGCCAAAGCGCTGGCCAGCCATAGCCCGGACGCGGTAAACGCCTTCTTTTTCCTTGGCGTTATCCCGGTTTCCGTTTTCAACTATTCGGCCAGCGTCATCCCGGTTATTTTCTCCGTACTGGCGCTGAGCTACATCCATCGCTGGGTCGACGCCATTATGCCGTCAGTGCTGAAAACGGTATTTACGCCGACCTTGACGCTGTTCATTACCGCGCTGGTATCGCTGACGCTGATCGGACCGTTGGGAATTTACCTCGGCAAATTACTGGCGCTGTTTATCCAGAGCCTGTTTGATATTTCATCCATTTTTGCCGGATTCGTGGTCGGTGCCATCAGGCCGGTGGCGATTCTGACGGGCATGCACCACGCCATGACCCCCATTGCGCTACAGAACTTCACCGATCGGGGATTCGATATGCTGATGCCGATGATGTTTATGGCGAATATGGCCATCGCCGGCGCAACGTTTGCCATTTATTTTCACGCCAAAAACCGCCAGGACAAATCGGTGGTATTATCCGCCGCGGTGTCCGCCCTGCTCGGTATTACGGAACCCGCTTTATTCGGCGTGCTGACCAAATATAAAAAGGCCTTTATTGCCGCGACCGCAGCAAGCTCGATCGCCTCCGCGTTTATCGCTTTCTTTGGCGTGCGGCTATTCGGTTACATCTTATCAAGCATTTTCAGCCTGCCGGCCTACATCGGTCCGTATTTCATTTTTGCCGTCTCCGGCGTCATCATCGCGCTGACGCTCTCTTTCACCCTCACCTATGCGTTGGTCGTCCGCCAAAGCGCCAGGTTGTAGGCCGTTTTCCGGGGCCTTCGCGCCCCAACATCAGCTCCTATTGTGAAGAAAGGTAAAATAACTTAAGGATAATAAGAGTTTTTGCTGTTTTTATAGCAATAGATGAATATGTTTTTCATTCGCACATATCGGCATCGCCCATGCTTAGCGCCCTTGTTACACTGCTGCCGGTTGGTTATTCCAGCAAGTTTCGCCATCGCAAAGGGGTTTCTGCAACTTAAGGAAAGTAATGCTGCTATGAATCGAAGATTATTTCTCAAAGCCTCCATGGCGCTGGCCGCCGGCTGTGGCATTCCGGCGCTGGCCACGGTCTTTCCCCGCGCGGCCCTGGCCGCGGGAGAGCAAATCGCGGACGGCAATGCGACGCCTTTCAGTTTTTCCCTGCTCAAGAAAATGGCGGCGGATCGCGCCAGGCAACCCTATAACGGCCAGTCGGCGGCGCTTCCTCCTACGCTGGCCAAGCTGACGCCGCAGGCCTACAACGATATCCGCTATGACGCCGGGCATTCGCTCTGGAACTCGCTGGAAAATCGCCGGCTGGACGTACAATATTTTCACGTCGGCATGGGATTTACCCGCCCTGTACGTATGTTCTCCATCGATTCCGCCAACAACACGGCGCGTGAAATTCATTTCCGCCCGGAATTGTTCGACTATACCGGCGCCGGCGTCGACGTTTCGCAGCTCGAAGGAAAAGACGATCTCGGTTTCGCCGGCTTCAGGGTATTTAAAGCGCCGGAATTGACCCAGAGGGACATCGTCTCTTTCCTCGGCGCCAGCTATTTCCGCGCCGTGGACTCCACCTATCAGTACGGCCTGTCGGCGCGCGGGATCGCCATCAACACCTATACCTCCCAGCCCGAGGAGTTCCCCGACTTCGTCGCCTTCTGGTTCGAACAGCCGGAAGCGGGAGCGACCTCGTTCACCGTGTACGCGCTTTTGGACGGCCCCAGCACCACGGGCGCCTACCGTTTCGTCATCGACTGCGAGGCGGAGCGCGTGGTGATGGATATCGAAAAACAGCTGCATGCCCGTAAAGATATCCAGCAGTTGGGCATCGCGCCCATGACCAGCATGTTCAGCTGCGGCAACCACGAGCGCCGCATGTGCGACACCATCCATCCTCAGATTCACGACTCCGACCGGCTGGCCATGTGGACGGGAACGGGAGAGTGGATTTGCCGGCCGCTGAACAATCCGCAAAAACTCCGCTTCAACACCTACCAGGACAATAACCCCAAAGGATTCGGGCTGCTGCAAACCGATCGCGATTTCGATAATTACCAGGATGTCATCGGCTGGTATCACAAGCGACCGAGCCTGTGGGTGGAGCCTATCGGCCGGTGGGGCAAAGGCGCCGTCACGCTGATGGAAATCCCGACCACCGGGGAAACGCTGGATAATATCGTCTGTTTTTGGCACCCCGAAACCCCGATAAAAGCCGGCAGCGAATACAACTACCGCTATAAACTTTACTGGAGCGCCGACGCGCCGCAACGCACGCCTCTCGCCAGGGTGTATGCCACGCGCACGGGAATGGGCGGTTTCCCGGAAGGGTGGGCACCGGGCGAACACTATCCCGCACAGTGGGCGCGGCGTTTTGCGGTGGATTTCGTCGGCGACGATCTGAAAGCCGCGGCCCCCAGAGGGATAGAACCGGTGATTACCCTCTCCGACGGGCAGGCGAAAAATATCGAAATCCTCTACGTCGAGCCTTTTGACGGCTACCGTATTCTGTTCGACTGGTATCCGACCAGCGAGAAGAACGACCCCGTCGATATGCGGCTGTTCTTACGTTCGCAGGGCGAGACGCTGAGCGAAACCTGGCTTTATCAGTATTTCCCTCCCGCCGCGGACCAACGCCGTTATATCGACGACCGGGAAATGCATTAGTTATTTCGGCCGGATTCGCCGTCCGGCGAAATAAGCAGGAATGATGTGGCGATCGCCGGCCTCCGCGGCCCGCGATCGCCGCTACGCCATGCGGCCCGTTTTCTCTCCCGATAAGCGCCCCTAATGTCAGCACGTCTGTAATTAAATTTCACAAATTGCCATGTCCATATCAAAACAGGTAAAAATATCGGCGGTATAAAAGAATAACGCGCGCAAAGAATCGTCAATTGACGAATCAACCGCATCATGGCTAGATGAAAGGAGCGCAGTACGTCTTTCAGGTGAAACAAACTTACAAAAAATCAGAGGTGGGTCAGGGTAACTATGAGCGAGCAATATTCGGCAATGCGCAGTAACGTCAGCATGCTAGGCAAGCTGCTTGGCGATACGATTAAGGAAGCGCTGGGTGAAAACATTCTTGATAAGGTCGAAAGGATCCGTAAATTATCAAAATCTTCCCGAGCAGGCAGTGAAAAGCACCGTCAGGAACTGCTGAACACACTACAAAATCTGTCCAACGACGAGCTATTGCCGGTTGCCCGAGCATTTAGCCAATTCCTTAACTTTACCAATACCGCCGAGCAATACCATACCATCTCGCCCCACGGCGAAGCGGCCAGCAACCCGGAACTGCTCTCCAAAGCCTTTGCGCGCTTAAAAGAAAATAAGAATCTGACGGAAAGGGATATTCGCGACGCGGTCGAATCGCTGTCCATCGAGCTGGTGCTGACCGCGCACCCCACCGAGATCACCCGCCGCACGCTGATCCACAAGCTGGTCGAGGTGAATACCTGTCTGAAGCAGCTCGATCACGACGATCTGGCGGACTATGAGCGCAACCGGATTATGCGCCGCCTGCGTCAATTGATCGCCCAGTCCTGGCATACCGACGAAATCCGCAAAATACGGCCGACCCCGGTAGAAGAAGCCAAATGGGGATTCGCGGTGGTGGAAAACAGCCTGTGGGAAGGCGTACCCGCTTTTTTACGCGAGCTGGATGAACTGCTGGAAAAATCTTTCGGCTATCGTTTGCCCGTAGAAGCCGTGCCGGTGCGCTTTACCTCATGGATGGGGGGCGACCGCGACGGCAACCCCAACGTGACCGCCGAAGTGACCCGCCGGGTATTATTACTCAGCCGCTGGAAAGCGGCCGACCTGTTCCTGCAGGATATTCAGACCCTGGTATCGGAACTGTCGATGTCCGCCTGTACGCCGGAACTACGCAAGCTGGCCGGCGGCGACGAAGTACAGGAGCCGTACCGCGCCATCATGAAATCATTGCGGGCCCAGTTGAATAGTACGCTGGCTTATCTGGATGCGCGTCTCAAAGGCGGAGAGCTGTTGCCGCCGAAAGACCTGCTGGTCAGCAATGAACAATTGTGGGATCCGCTGTTCGCGTGTTATCAGTCGCTGCATGCCTGCGGCATGGGCATTATCGCCGACGGTCAATTGCTGGACACGCTGCGCCGCGTACGATGTTTCGGCGTACCTCTGGTGCGCATCGACGTTCGTCAGGAAAGCACCAATCACAGCGAGGCGCTGGCGGAAATCACCCGTTACCTGGGCCTGGGCGACTATGAAAGCTGGTCCGAGTCCGACAAACAGGCCTTCCTGATCCGTGAATTAAGCTCCAAACGTCCGCTGCTGCCGCGCCAGTGGGAACCCAGCGCAGAGACCAAAGAGGTGATCGACACCTGTAAAGTCATTGCCAAAGCGCCCGCCGGCTCCATCGCCGCCTACGTCATTTCCATGGCGCGTACGCCTTCCGACGTGCTGGCGGTGCATTTGCTGCTCAAGGAAGCCGGCTGCCCGTTCGCCCTACCGGTCGCCCCGCTGTTTGAAACGCTGGAAGACCTGAACAACGCCGACGACGTAATGACCCAGTTGCTGAATATCGACTGGTATCGCGGCGTCATTCAGGGCAAACAGATGGTGATGATCGGCTATTCCGACTCGGCGAAAGACGCCGGCGTGATGGCCGCTTCCTGGGCGCAATACCGCGCGCAGGACGCCCTGATTAAAACCTGCGAGAAAGCCGGCATCGCGCTGACGCTGTTCCACGGTCGCGGCGGCTCCATCGGCCGCGGCGGCGCGCCGGCCCATGCCGCCCTGCTGTCCCAGCCGCCGGGAAGCCTGAAAGGCGGCCTGCGCGTCACCGAACAGGGGGAGATGATCCGCTTTAAGTACGGCCTGCCGGAGGTCACCATCAGCAGCCTGGCGCTGTATACTGGGGCGATTCTGGAAGCCAACCTGTTGCCGCCGCCGGAACCCGAACAGGAGTGGAGCGAGGTGATGGACGAACTGTCCCGCGTCTCCTGCGAGATGTATCGCGGCTACGTACGCGAAAATCCGGACTTCGTCCCTTATTTCCGCTCCGCCACGCCGGAACTGGAGCTGGGTAAATTGCCGTTAGGCTCCCGCCCGGCGAAACGCCGTCCTACCGGCGGGGTGGAAAGCCTGCGCGCCATTCCGTGGATTTTCGCCTGGACGCAGAACCGCCTGATGTTGCCCGCATGGCTGGGGGCCGGCGCCGCGTTGCAAAAGGTCGTCAACGACGGCAAACAGGCGCAGTTGGAAGCCATGTGCCGCGACTGGCCGTTTTTCTCCACCCGCATCGGGATGCTGGAAATGGTGTTCTCCAAAGCCGACCTGTGGCTGGCCGAATACTACGACCAGCGTCTGGTCGACAAGAAACTCTGGCCGTTGGGGAAACAGCTGCGCGAGCAGCTGGCGCAAGATATCCACGTGGTGCTGACCATCGCCAACGACGATCACCTGATGGAAGACCTGCCGTGGATCGCCGAATCCATCGCGTTGCGCAACGTGTATACCGACCCGCTCAACGTGCTTCAGGCCGAGCTGCTGCACCGTTCGCGTCAGCAGGAACACCCTGACGCGGAGGTGGAGCTGGCGCTGATGGTGACCATCGCCGGCGTGGCCGCCGGTATGCGTAATACCGGCTGATCGATAAAAACCATTCGCGGAAACGACAAAGGCCGGTCCATGACCGGCCTTTCAATTGATGACAAAGTCTCAACCTACAAATCCGTCATTCCCGCGCAGGCGGGAATCCCTTGAACTCGGCGCTACCAGCGGAAGAAGGTCCCCGCCTACAGCCGCGGGGACGACGGTCATAAGGCTAGTTTGTCAACGATCCAAGGCCGGTTAATATGACCGGCCTTTGTCATTGCTTTCCCGGCGCGTTCGGCATCACGCCAGATATTTATCCTGCAGAAACTGCCGGGCGCGGTTATCCAGCCCGTACTCCGCCTCCATCCAGCCGTCGACCGAACCATGGCGTTCATTAATCGCCCGCAGCGCCGTGACGATAAACTCTTCCTTAACCGACAGCACGTAGGAAAACCGCCCCAGCGCTTTCTCGCTCAGGGTCTGCGCCAGATGCGTCATCAACTGCTGCCTGAATGGCGTCAGCGTGGTTTCGGTCAGCAGATAATCTTCAATCACCGTTTGCTCATCAACCCCCAGCGCCAGCATCACCAGCGCCGATCCCAGACCAGTGCGGTCTTTGCCCACCGCGCAGTGCTGTACCAGCGCGCCGTTATCCGGCTGCAACAGCAGCGACGCCAGTTGACGATAGGCGGAATTATCGAAAGGCAAACGGCGGTAAAGTTCCAGCATAAAGGCCCGCGAGTCGAAGGACTCCAGCACCTCCGATCCCAAAGAATCCAGATTCGCCGTGACTTCGTGCCGCAGCGGGTTGGCGGGGAACGGATGGTAGTTCGCGCCGGGCCACAGGATATCGGGCTTGAGGGCGATTTCATCCGGATCGCGGTAGTCGAGAACGTCGGCGACGGGCACCCCGGCCAGGCGTTCGCAGTCCGCCGGCGTCAATAAATCCAGCGAGCCGGCTCGAAATAGCTTGCCGCGGCGGATAAGCCGCCCGTCCGCCGTCCGATTGCCGCCCAGATCGCGGAAATTGATCCCGCCGTCCAGCGGAACCAGGGAAGGATGGAGTAAGGTGGGTTCGGTCATACATCTCCTTGCGGTGGTCATAACGGGCAGGCCGGAAAACGGACCGGCATTGGCTATCGCCGGCCCGACGTGCGGTAATCAACGCGCCGCCGTTTATGCGCCAGCCAGCAGGCGACGGGTGGCGTCCAGCAGAACCTTGACCACCGTGGTTTCAGCCAGCTTCATGGTGGCGACATCGGGAATTTCCTGCTGGGTGCGATTGACAATCACCCCGGCAATCATCCCGGCGCGCAGCCCCTGGCTGGCGCACATCGTCAGCAAGGTAGCGGATTCCATTTCATAATTCAGCACCCCCATGCTTTGCCACTCTTCCAGCGATCCCTGGAAACGGCGCACCACGCGGCCTGAAAAGGTATCATAACGCTCCTGGCCGGGGTAAAACGTATCGGATGATGCGGTCACGCCAACGTGCAGCGCCGCGCCGGACGCCTTTGCCGCCTCGACCAGGGCGGTGGTGCAGTCAAAATCGGCCACCGCTGGAAATTCCAGCGGCGCGAAATGCAGGCTGGCGCCGTCGAGCCGTACCGCCGCGGTCGTCACCAGCACATCTCCCACGTTGATACCCGGCTGGATCGCCCCCGTCGTCCCCACCCGCAGGAAGGTGCGGATGCCCAGCTGCGCCAGCTCCTCCACCGCAATCGACGTTGACGGGCCGCCAATGCCGGTGGAGCAGACGATAATCGGCTTGCCGTCCAGTTCGCCGCGCCAGGAGGTAAATTCACGGTGCGACGCCAGAGCGACCGGGTTATCCAGCAGGCGGGCTATTTTTTCCACGCGCTCAGGGTCGCCCGGCACAATCGCCAGCGTCGCGCCCTGTAAATCAGGCTTTGTCAGACCGAGATGGAACACATCAGATTTGGACATAACCGCCCTCCCAGGCAATAAGTCGAGTCATCAGAGGAAATAAGAAAAAACTTTAGCCTATTACAAGGCGATTTTTAGTGATTACCATCACTCATAAAAAAGAAACAGAAACTCAACATACATAAAATTGTGATTTACATCACTAATTAGCGTTATCAACAACGTCTTTGCGCCGTTTTGGTTCCGTTATTGTAGATTCTTTAGCCGTTGATATTCCTGGCGGTAGACACAAAACCCGCTATTTCTATGCATGAAAAAGGGAGGCTGCGCCTCCCTGTCATCGATCGTTAACGTTACCGGCTTAGCGCGCGTCGCGCAGACGCCGAGCCGCCTCAACCATGTTGGCCAGCGCCTGGCGGGTTTCCGGCCAGCCGCGGGTTTTCAGACCGCAGTCCGGGTTAACCCACAGACGTTGCGCCGGGATGCGCTGCGCCGCCTTCTTCAGCAACGCTTCGATCCACTCCACGCTTGGGACGTTCGGCGAGTGGATATCATACACGCCCGGGCCGATTTCGTTCGGATACTCAAACTCTTCAAACGACTCCAGCAGCTCCATATCGGAACGCGAGGTTTCGATGGTGATCACATCGGCGTCCAGCGCGGCGATGGAATCCATAATGTCGTTGAACTCGCAGTAACACATATGGGTGTGGATCTGCGTATCGTCTTGCGCCACGGCGGCATTCAGACGGAACGCCTCCACTGCCCAGGTCAGATAGGCATCCCAGTCGGAGCGGCGCAGCGGCAGACCCTCACGCAGGGCGGGCTCATCAATCTGAATAATGCCGATGCCCGCTTTTTCCAGATCGGCCACTTCGTCGCGCAGCGCCAGCGCAATCTGTTTGGCGATGGTTTCACGCGTTACGTCTTCGCGCGGGAAAGACCAGCACAGAATGGTCACCGGGCCGGTGAGCATGCCCTTCATCGGCTTGTTGGTCAGCGACTGGGCGTATTTCGCCCACTCTACGGTAATGGCCTGCGGGCGGCTGACGTCGCCGATAATCACCGGCGGCTTCACGCAGCGGGAGCCATAGCTCTGCACCCAGCCATTCTGGGTAAAGACGAAACCGTCCAGATGCTCGCCGAAATACTCCACCATATCGTTACGCTCGGCTTCGCCGTGCACCAGCACGTCCAGTCCCAGACGTTCCTGCTCGACCACCGCCTGCTTGATATGCTCGGAGATGCCGGTGCGGTAGTTGTTGCCGTCCAGACGCCCCTGCTTGAAGTCCAGACGCAGGCCGCGAATTTCCGTGGTTTGCGGAAAAGAGCCGATGGTGGTGGTCGGCCATGCCGGCAGATTGAAGCGTTCGCGCTGAGCCGCGGCGCGCAGCGGGTAAGCGCTCTGGCGCTGACTATCCTGCGCAGTGATGGCGGCCAGACGCTGCTCCACCGCCGGGTTGTTTACGCGGGTGGAAGTACGGCGAGCGCGAATCGGCGCGCTGTACGCGTCCAGCGCCTGACCATCGCCGCCGTTCAGCGCCTGGGCGAGCAGAGACAGCTCCGCACATTTCTGGATGGCGAAGGCAAACCAGCTTTTCACCTCATCGTCCAGACGCGTTTCGACGCTTAAATCGATCGGGCTGTGCAGCAAAGAGCAGGAGCTTCCCAGCCACAGATTGCGTTTGCCCGCCAGCGGTTGCAGGCGGGCAAACCAGGCGCTCAGGTCGGCGCGCCAGACGTTGCGCCCGTTAATCACCCCCAGCGACAGCAGCCAGTCGGCGGGCAATTGTTGATGCAACGTCGCCGCGTCGTCTTTGCCGTGCACCAGATCGACGTGCAGCCCCTGTACCGGCAGCGCTTTGACGGTATCCAGATTCTGGCCGATGCTGTCGAAATAGGTGGTCATCAACAGTTTCACCGGCCCTTGCAGCGCATCGTACGCCGGTTGGAACGCCGCCAGCCACTCTGGCGGCAGTTCCAGCACCAGCGCCGGCTCATCGATCTGCACCCATTCGATGCCGCGTTTAGCCAGCTCGGCCAATACCTGTTGATAGACCGGCAGAATCTCCGGCAACAGCGACAGGCGATCGAAGGGTTCGCCTTTTACCTTACCCAGCCACAGGTAGGTGACCGGCCCCAGCAGCACCGGCTTCACCTTGTGGCCCAGCGCCAGCGCTTCGTCCACTTCGTCCAGCAGCTGCGTCCAGGTCAGTTTGAACTGCTGGCCCTGGGTGAATTCCGGCACCATGTAGTGATAGTTGGTGTTGAACCACTTGGTCATCTCGGCGGCGGCGGCGGGTTCGCCGGTCGGCGCGCGTCCGCGGCCGATGCGGAACAGCGTATCCAGATCGACCGAGCCATCGGCATTCTGATGGCGGGCCGGTACGTTCCCCAGCAACAGGCTGGTGGTGAGGACATGATCGTACCAGGCGAAATCACCCACCGGCAGCAGATCGACGCCCGCATCCTTTTGTTGCTGCCAGTGACGCGCCCGAAGATCGCGTCCAACGGCCAACAACTCTTCCTGGGTTGCGTTGCCTGCCCAATAGCTTTCCTGCGCTTTTTTCAGTTCACGTCGTAATCCAACACGCGGAAAACCCAGTGTGTGATTTAAGATGGTCATCGTTAATTCCTCATTTAGCCGTCCAGATGTTTACACATCCATAATCCGCAGGTAGTGTATAATGCACAAGCGCAATTTATTCACTGTCACTGTGAAGGACTCTCATGATCGAACTTAAACACCTGCGAACGCTGCAAGCGCTGCGCAATACGGGGTCGTTGGCCGCCGCCGCCGCCGCGCTTCATCAAACCCAGTCGGCGTTATCACACCAGTTCAGCGATCTGGAGCAGCGTCTTGGGTTCAGGCTATTTGTGCGTAAAAGCCAGCCGCTGCGCTTTACGCCGCAGGGAGAGATCCTGTTGCAGTTGGCCGAGCAGGTGTTGCCGCAGATTCAGCAGGCGCTGCAGGCGTGTCATGAACCGCACCAGGCCACGCTGCGCCTGGCGATTGAGTGCCACAGCTGTATTCAGTGGCTGACCCCGGCGCTGGATGAGTTCCATCAAAACTGGCCGCAGGTGGCGACGGACTTTAAATCCGGCGTCACCTTCGACCCGCAGCCCGCGCTGCAACAGGGCGAGCTGGATCTGGTGATGACCTCGGATATCCTGCCGCGCAGCGGGCTGCACTACGCGCCGCTGTTTGATTTTGAAGTTCGGCTGGCGCTGGCGCCCGACCATCCGCTGGTGGGAAAAGATAAAATCGAACCGGAAGACCTGGGCGCGGAAACCCTGATGATCTATCCGGTTCAGCGCCAGCGGCTGGATGTCTGGCGCCACTTTCTGCAACCGGCCGGCGTCAGCCCGGCGCTGAAAAGCGTCGACAACACGCTGCTGCTGATTCAGATGGTGGCCGCCCGCATGGGGATCGCCGCGCTGCCGCACTGGGTGGTGGAGAGCTTTGAACGTCAGGGACTGATTGTGACAAAAACGCTGGGAGAGGGGCTGTGGAGCCGGTTGTACGCCGCCGTGCGGGACGGGGAACAGCGCCAACCGGTGATCGAAGCCTTTATTCGCTCGGCGCGTCAGCACGCCTGTGAGCATTTACCTTTTGTGCGGGACGCTTCACGACCCAGTGTCGGTGTACCCACAGCGAGGACATGATAATAATGGCCCCAATGATAAAGCTCGGCCAGTGGACCTTTTCCTGCCAGATAGCCAGGTTGACCAGCAATCCCGCGGGAACATGGAAATTATTCATGATCCCCAGGGTGCCCGCGTCGACCTGGGTGGCGCCATAGTTCCACATAAAGTAGCCCAACCCCGAAGCCGCAACCCCCAGCCAGACCAGGACTCCCCATTGCAACGACGTCGTGGGCAGTTTCTCGGCGTTACCGAACAGCAGCCACGCAACCACCGCAACCGCCAGCGCCCCCAGATAGAACCACGAAAAGGCGGTATGCTGCGGCATCGGATGCACTTCCATCAGGCGCTTGTAGCCGACCTGCCCGATGGCAAAGAAAATATTGGCGGCCTGCACCAGCACCAGCCCCCACAGAAAATGCGTGCTGACCTCGTCGTAGCGGATCACCGCCGCTCCCAGCACCGCCAGCAGCGCGCTGAACATATAGCCCCAGCGCAGGCGCTCGCGCCGCAGCAGATCGTAAATCAACGTGACATACAGCGGCGTCATCACCGTGAAGAGTAAAAATTCAGGCACCGTAAGATATAGATACGCCTGGAAAACAAACAGATACATAATCCCCAGTTGGCAGGCGCCAACCAGCAGATAGAGTAAAATCACCCGCGGCGCATAGCCCCGCCAGCGTAAAAACGGCAGAAAGACCAATGCCGCCAGCCCGACGCGCATCAATACGGAAAACCAGCTGTCGACCTGGCCGGCCAGATATTCGCCAATCAGGCTAAATGAAAAAGCCCACAATATGGTGGTGATAATCAGTAATGGCACAGCGCAATATCCGCTCGGAAAAGAAGTGTCGCCATTGTAACGGAGAACGGCGAATGAATTTTAGTCAATATGGTTTACATCTGAATAAATAACCGGCGAACGACTACCTGATAATCGCCCTACAAACGCGACGGATTTAGTCCCCTGCGCCAAATATAAAAACCCCTGCAATATTGCGCAGGGGTTCGGCAAATTAAGTACCGACAATCGGGAACGGCGGGATCAGATTTGCCATCTGAACCAGGCGAAAAAGACGTTGCCGTTATTGTAGGTGCCGGGAATATAGGTCGCCTGGAAAGAGAGCTTCTGATAACTGATCGAGGCTAGGGGCAACAACACCGGAATAGGAATATAGTTCCAGTTGTCGCGCATCGTCACGCCGGCGGTAAAACCCAGCCCCAGTTGGAAATCCTGATCGCGGGTCGGCCGCCAGCGTTTCTCAAAGCCATAGCCGCCGATAGGCTCCCATTTATTATGGGAATCCTTAAACGCCATGGCGTAAATCCCATGCCAGTCGCCGTCTTCATCGAGGCGTGAAATACCATATCCCGCGCCCCACGGACGCTCGTTATATTCATCGGTTTTATCTTTATCGTAGGTCCAGCGGTTATGCCAGGTAATAGCGGGAATATAGATATCGTGGTTCGGGGAGTCCGACCATGTTTTAGACAGGTTATTTTTACTTCTCTGCCACCAGCTTTCATCATGCCCGCCGGCTTCAGCGACGGCGCCGCTATGCGCTGAATCAGTTGCATAAGTCACAATCGGCATGGCGGATGACGCCGTAAAACACAGGATGATTAAAATACGCTTTAAATACATTCTTAGACTCTCTGCAACCATAATATTACTACTTTTACCTTTCAAGTCGCCGGCGTGTCGAGCACCTTCCCGCCCCTTGAAATCTATCGGGTTTAACAAAACATATAGCTTAATGCATTCTGTTTGCACAGATGGTACGACGCCGCCATTATGCGGAACAAACGGCAATGACGGTTAAATAAATGATAATCAGGGAAAAGGTTTCGGACAGTTCTTACCCGCAAAAACAAAAAACCATCGTATTTGCGGAGAATTAATAAATACGAGGGTTTTTATTAATGCGCGGGCGGGTATTAAATGCCGTCGCCATACTCAAAGCCACGGTTCACGCCGTTGAAATACTGATCCATATCCATCGACGGCTTCTCCGTTTCCGGACGGCCGACTATGCGCGCGGGCACGCCGGCGGCGGTGGTATGAGGCGGAACAGACTGCAACACCACCGAGCCCGCGCCAATTTTAGCACCGCGACCGACCTCAATATTCCCCAGGATTTTGGCGCCCGCGCCGATCATCACCCCTTCACGGATTTTAGGATGGCGATCGCCGCTGGTCTTGCCCGTACCGCCAAGGGTGACGGACTGCAGGATAGAGACATCATTCTCCACCACCGCCGTTTCACCGATCACGATGCCCGTGGCGTGATCGAGCATAATGCCGTAGCCAATCGTCGCCGCCGGGTGGATATCGACGCCAAAAGAGACCGAAATCTGATTCTGGAAATAGATCGCCAGCGCTTTACGCTCCTGCGACCAGAGCCAGTGACCGATGCGATACGCCTGTAACGCATGAAACCCTTTCAGGTAAAGCAACGGCGTCGAGTATTTATCAACCGCGGGATCGCGCAGGCACACCGCCTGAATATCGCGCGCGGCGGCGACGATCATTTGCGCGTCGGCCTGATACGCCTCTTCAGCCACCTCACGAATGGCGATGGCCGGCATAATCGCGCTCGCCAGCTTATTGGCCAGCATATAGCTCAGCGCGCTGCCCAGGTTCTCGTGTTTCAACAATGTGGCGTGAAAAAAACTGGCCAGCATAGGTTCGCTATCAGCCAAACTACGCGCTTCCGCCTTAATATTGTTCCAGACCAGTGCCAGTTCTTCTGTCGACATTGCCTTACTCTCCGAAATGCCACGCATCAATCGCCATCGCCCCTGATGTCTATTACTCAAAAAAACATCCGGACCGTCTTTATTAAGAAAGCCCAAAAAACAGGTTGTTATAAATTAGTGCTTTCGTCTTTACGGGTACGCCCCAGCAGACTTAGCGCTGCTTCCCGGGCATCTTTGCCGCAATACAGGACTTGCCAGAGCTGTTCGGTAATCGGCATTTCCACGCCGTGGCGCTGCGCCAACGCCAGCACTTCCTTGGTGTTACGGTATCCCTCGACAACCTGACCGATTTTATCCTGCGCCTCCTGCACGTCCATCCCCTGCCCCAGCATCATACCAAAACGCCGGTTGCGGGATTGGTTATCCGTGCAGGTCAGCACCAGATCGCCCAGCCCGGCCATCCCCATAAAGGTGGTGGGATCGGCGCCCAACGCCACGCCCAGCCGGGTCATCTCCGCCAGGCCGCGGGTAATCAGCGCCGTACGCGCGTTGGCGCCAAAACCGATGCCGTCGGACATGCCGGCGCCGATGGCAATCACGTTTTTCACCGCGCCGCCCAACTGTACGCCGATAAAATCAGGATTGCTGTATACCCGGAAACTTTTGCCGCAATGCAGCAAATGCTGCAGATCGTCGGCAAAGCCGCTATCCGTCGCCGCCAGCGCAATCGCCGTCGGCAGACCGGCGGCCAGTTCTTTGGCGAAGGTCGGCCCGGATACGACCGCCAGCGGGATTTTCTCGCCCAGCGCTTCACGCGCCACGTCCTGCAGCAGGCGCCCGGTTTCCGCTTCCAGCCCCTTGGTTGCCCACACGATACGCGCATCAGCCCGCAAATGCGGTTGAATCTGGCGCAGTACGTCGCCGAACACATGGCTGGGCACCACCACCAGCACATTCCGGCTGGCGGCCAGGGCTCGCGCCAGATCCGTTTCCAGCCGCAGCGAATCGGGAAAGGGAACGTCAGGAAGAAACGCCTGATTACAGCGGGCGGCCTGCAGGGCCTGGATATGCCCGGGCTCGTGTCCCCAGAGCACAACCTGGTGGCCATTACGCGCCAGCGTAATCGCCAATGCGGTGCCGTATGAACCGGCACCGATTACCGTCATTGAAGCGTCGGACGCGTTCATCAGGCATCCTGACGCGGTGCGGCGGCGTCTTCGCCTTCTGTTGTCTGCTGCTGCAGATAGTTCATAAACAGCGCATCAAAGTTGACCGGCGCCAGGTTCAACTGCGGGAACGTACCGCGGGAAACCAGGCTGGTGATGCACTCACGCGCATAAGGGAACAGAATGTTCGGGCAGTATGCGCCCAGGCAGTGCGCCAACTGGGTGCCTTCGATACCGCCCACGGTGAAAATTCCGCCCTGCTGAACTTCACACAGAAAAGCCGTCTCTTCGCCCAGCGAAGCCGTCACCGTGACGCGCAGCACCACTTCATAGATATCTTCCGCCAGTTGGCTGGATGCCGTGTCCAGATCCAGCTTCACTTCAGGCTGCCATTCCTGCTGGAATACCTGAGGGGCGTTCGGCGCTTCAAAAGAGATATCCTTGGTATAAATACGCTGGATCTGGAAAGACATTTCGGCGTTGTTTTGTTCGGACATGTTAAATAATACCTTTTGTTGGATTTCTTTGACGCCGTCCATCGTCAGCGAAGGCGTCAGTTCATTTATTTAAGTTGCGTTTACCTAATCCCGGCGTTGCGGTCAGCCCGCGGTTCTATTTACCACGGACCAAAGGCAGATTTTCACCGCTCCAGCCGGCAAGGCCGTCCTTCAGCACCAGTACGCGTTCAAAGCCCGCTTTCAGCAGGTTGCCCGCCGCTTCGCGCGAAGAAAGACCGTTGGCGCACACCACGATCACCGGCTGCGCTTTATGCTTTTCCAACTCGCCTACGCTGCCGTTTTTAATATCAGTGGGTAACAGGTTAAATGCGTTGGCAATGTGACCGCGACGATAGTCGTCACGATTGCGAATATCGACAATCACGGCATCTTCTTTGTTGATCAGTTGGATCGCCTCGCCGCGCGCCACGTCTTTCACTTTGGAAAATTTACTCTTCACCGTCAACACGATAACAGCAACCAGCAGGGCAACCCAAGCCACGCTCAATATAGGATGCTTGCTAATAAATGGCATAATCTCTTGCATGGGGTGTAACGACTCCCGAATCAGTTAAGCGATAAAATATAAGGTTCCTGAGTATACCTGCGTGATACCGCAAATACAGCCAGTAAGCCAACATAGCGTACGGAATCTGCGGCGCGATACATAAAAAATTTCCAGGAGAAATTTTTAACGTCGCATCGGCGACGGCCCGCCAGGGATGGCGGGCCATAAAAAATTTCCGCGCAGATAAGGTCATTCACCCATTTTATGCGCATACCTTCCCATTTATCTATTATTGATGCATCCGCCGCGCCGGCGCCGCGTCGTTTTTGTCACGAATGGAAATAGAAATCGGACAACAGACAACTGGTCAGCCGCTGTTCATCGTGGAATAATCCCTTGATATGAGTAAAAAAGCGTTATCTGTTCAGTTGCGAGCGGCATGTGGCGCCAACGTTGGATCTCCGGCGCGTCACAAGCGGTTCACCCGGTGCGCCAGCGCGTTTTGCGTCGGCGTTTTGCTGTTGTCCGCCGCCAGCCAGGCGGCGGACAACCAGGCGCAGCTCAAAAACCTGCAGCAGGATATCGCGGCAAAAGAAAAAAGCGTTCAGCAACAGCGGCAGCAGCGCGGCGCGCTACTCCAGCAATTGAAAAAGCAGGAGCAGTCGATTGCCCAGTCGAGCCGCCAGCTCCATGAGACGCGGAACACGCTGGCCGCATTGAATAAGGAGCTGACCGCGCTCGGCGCCTCCATTACCCGGTTGCAGTCGCAGCAGAAAACGCAGCAGAACATCCTGGCCCGTCAGCTTGACGCCGCATTCCGCCAGGGTCAACACAGCGCGCTGCAACTGATTCTGAGCGGGGAAGAAAGCCAGCGCAGCGAACGTATTCTCGCCTATTTCGGTTATCTGAACGACGCGCGTCAGAAATCCATCAACGACCTACAGCAAACGCAAAGCGAACTGGCCGATCAGAAACAGCTGCTGGAGCAGAAACAAAACCAGCAGAAAACGCTGCTGAACGACCAGCAGCAACAGCAGCAGGCGCTGGAACAGGCGCAGTCCGAACGTAAAAAAACGCTGGTCACCCTGGAAAGCTCGCTGGAAAAAGATCAGCGCCAGCTCGCCGAACTGCGACAGAATGAAACCCGCCTGCGCGACCAGATCGCCCGGGCCGAGCGCGAGGCCAAAGCCAGAGCCGAACGTGAAGCGCGCGAAGCCGCCAAAGTACGGGCGAAAGAGCAGCAGGCCAAACGCCGCGGCGGCAGCTATAAGCCGACGGAAAGCGAACAATCGCTGATGGCGCGCACCGGAGGGCTGGGGCGGCCCGCCGCCCAGGCTTTCTGGCCGGTGCGCGGGCGGATTGAACACCGTTTCGGCGAACCGCTGCAGGGCGAGTTACGCTGGAAAGGGCTGGTTATCGCCGCGCCGGAGGGAACCGAAGTGAAAGCCATCGCCGACGGCAACGTTCTGATGGCCTACTGGCTGCAAGGCTACGGCCTGGTGGTGGTGGTGCAGCACGGTAAAGGCGACATGAGTTTATACGGCTACAATCAAAGCGCGCTGGTTTCCGTCGGCGCGCAGGTTAAAGCGGGCCAGCCCATCGCGCTGGTGGGCACCAGCGGCGGGCAAAGCCAGCCGGCGCTCTATTTTGAAATTCGTCGCCAGGGTCAGGCGGTCAATCCACAACCTTGGCTGGGAAGATAGTCTTGTATTATTTAAAATCAAAAATATTTTTATTTTTCAGTCTATTAATACTATCGCCGTGCCTGATGGCCGGCAAACTTTCCATTGTGATCGATGACTTTGGCTATCGTCCTCATAATGAAAATCAGATTTTAAACCTGCCGATCGCCATTTCGGTCGCGGTGTTGCCCAACGCGCCTTACGCCAGAGAAATGGCGACCAAGGCGCATAATCAAGGGCGCGAAGTGCTGATTCACCTGCCGATGGCGCCAATGAGCAAACAGCCGCTGGAGCGCGATACCCTGCATCCCGGCATGAGCAGCGAAGAGATCCAGCGCATTATCCGCCAGTCCGTCAACAACGTTCCTTACGCCGTAGGGATGAATAACCATATGGGCAGCGCGATGACCGCCAGCCTCCCCGGCATGCGGAAAGTGATGCAGGCCCTGAGCGCCTATCACCTCTATTTTCTCGACAGCATGACCATCGGCAGCAGCCAGGCCAGCCAGGCCGCCGTCGGAA
Organism: Brenneria corticis; assembly: GCF_003115855.1. Taxonomy (GTDB): domain Bacteria; phylum Pseudomonadota; class Gammaproteobacteria; order Enterobacterales; family Enterobacteriaceae; genus Brenneria; species Brenneria corticis. The sequence continues at coordinate 366,103 of NZ_KZ819071.1, read as the reverse complement.
CAGGGGTAAAAGTGATTAAGCGCCGAGTATTCCTCGATGACTCGCAGAACGAAGCCGATATCCGCCGCCAGTTTAACCGCGCGGTGCAGATAGCGCGGCGCAGCGGTTCCGCCATCGCCATCGGGCATCCGCATCCGTCGACCATCAGGGTGCTACAGCAAATGCTGCCGACGCTGGAGCCTGACATTGTGCTGGTACGCCCCAGCCAGTTGCTGAACGAACCGGCGCACTATCAACCCTTGCCGCCGTCAGAAACGCAGAAGCCGGCCAAACCCCGCAATCCATTCCGCGGCGTGCAGCAATGCAAGGTGAAAAAAGCGCCGCAGCCGGTGAAAGAGGGCGTTGTCTTCGAGCTGGCCGCCAGCAGCATCCGCGACAGCGCCGCCGTCACCTTCGTAAAACGCCGCTGGCAAACCTGGCTGGCGCCGGGTGAACCGGCAACCAGGCGGTAGCGGGTTTTATTCGCTCAGCATGTCCGAGCCTCCCGCAGGCTCGGATAGCTCATATCCGCCGGCGCTCTCACCCCCAGTCAAGAATCACTTTACCCGCCAGGCCGGAGCGCATGGCGTCGAACCCCTGTTGAAAATCATCAATGGAAAAGCGGTGGGTGACGATCGGCGACAGATCCAGGCCGGACTGCAGCAGCGCCGACATTTTGTACCAGGTTTCAAACATCTCCCGCCCATAGATGCCCTTGATAAACAATCCTTTAAAAATCACCTCGCCCCAGTCGATCGCCATCGGCCGCGGGGGTATGCCCAGCATGGCGATACGGCCGCCGTGATTCATCGACTTCAGCATGGCGCGAAACGCGTCCGGCGCGCCCGACATTTCCAGCCCGATATCAAAACCTTCGGACATTCCCAGCTCAATCATCACCGCGGCCAGGTTTTCGCGCGCCACGTTGACCGTCCGCGTTACCCCCATTTTACCGGCAAGCTCCAGCCGGTAATCGTTCACATCGGTAATCACCACATGGCGGGCGCCCACGTGGCGGCACACCGCCGCCGCCATAATGCCAATCGGCCCGGCGCCGGCGATCAGCACGTCTTCGCCGACCAAATCAAACGATAACGCGGTATGCACCGCATTGCCGAACGGATCGAAGATGGCGGCCAGTTCGTCGGAAATAGTGTCGGGAATGCGGAAGGCGTTATCGGCGGGAATAACCAGATATTCGGCAAACGAGCCGGGGCGATTGACGCCGACGCCAAGGGTATTGCGGCACAAATGACGGCGCCCGGCGCGGCAATTGCGGCAGTATCCGCAGGTAATATGCCCTTCGCCGGACACGCGGTCGCCGATGCTGAATCCGCTGACTTCCTGACCGATAGCCACGATTTCGCCGACGTACTCATGCCCGACGACCATCGGAACCGGAATGGTTTTCCGCGACCATCCATCCCAGTTATAGATGTGGACGTCGGTGCCGCAGATAGCGCTCTTACGGATTTTGATCATTACGTCGTTATGGCCCAGCGCCGGCCGCGACGCATCGATCATCCAGATCCCCGGTTCAGCGCGTAATTTCGCCAGTGCTTTCATCATCACTCTCTCAGGCAATCACCCCCAGGCGCCGCCCCACCCGGATAAAGGCATCGACAGCCCGCTGAACCTGTTGCGGCGTATGCGCGGCGGACATCTGGGTGCGGATGCGCGCCTGTCCGCCGGGCACCACCGGGTAAAAGAATCCCGTCACGTAGATCCCCTCGCGCTGCAACGCCTGGGCAAAGTCCTGCGCCAGCTGCGCGTCGCCGAGCATCACGGGAATAATGGCGTGGTCGGCCCCGGCCAGGGTAAAGCCCGCACTGGTCATCTGCTCGCGGAACTGGCGGGCATTGGCCCACAGCCGCTGACGCAGCTCATCCCCCTGCGCCAGAATTTCAAGCACCTTGAGCGAGGCGGTGACGATCGACGGGGCCAGCGAATTGGAGAAAAGGTAAGGACGCGAGCGCTGGCGCAGCCAGTCGATCACCTCGCGCCGCCCGGCGGTATAGCCGCCGGAGGCGCCCCCCAGGGCTTTGCCCAACGTCCCGGTAATAATGTCGACCCGTTCCATCACGCCGCAATATTCGTGCGTGCCCCTCCCCCGCTCCCCGACGAAACCGACGGCGTGGGAGTCATCCACCATCACCAGCGCATCGTAGCGATCGGCCAGATCGCAGATTCCCGCCAAATTGGCGATCACCCCGTCCATCGAAAAGACGCCGTCGGTGGCGATCAGCACATGGCGCGCCCCCTCGGCTCTGGCCTGCTGCAGCTGCGCCTCCAGCTGATTCATATCGTTGTTGGCATAGCGGTAGCGCCGGGCTTTGGAGAGCCGGATGCCGTCGATGATCGACGCGTGATTCAACGCATCGGACAGGATGGCGTCCTCCGGACCCAGCAGCGTTTCAAACAGGCCGCCGTTGGCGTCAAAGCAGGAGGAGTACAGAATCGCGTCATCCGTGCCCAGAAAGTCCGCCAACTGCTGCTCCAGCAGTTTGTGAATATCCTGCGTGCCGCAGATAAAGCGCACCGACGCCATGCCGAAGCCATGGCGGTCCAACCCCGCTTTCGCCGCCGCTATCACCTGCGCGTCGTCGGCCAGCCCGAGATAGTTGTTGGCGCAGAAATTCAGCAGCTTATCCCGGTCCGCCACGGCGATTTCCGCCTGCTGCGGGGAGGTAATCAGCCGCTCTTCCTTGAAAAGCCCCTCCCGGCGGGCGGCCATAATCTGCGCGGCGAGCTGTTGATAAAAGGCGGCGGGCATAGCGATTTTCTCCGGTTAAAAGCGTGTCCGTAACCTTTAATAAGCTAGCGGAAGCCGCCGGAAATGAGCGGTAAAGAGTCTGAAAATGCAATCTGCGTCACGACCCGCCGCACATTGTCTGATGCCGGTCACAGATGCGCAATTGGCGGATAGCGCAAACGCCGGGCTGCTTGCGGTAAAATGAAATGCTATTATAACGGTCATATACATAGGGTGAGGCGCGGTGCCTCACCGGCAAGATTAACAAGGGTAGATCCCATGATTATCGTTACTGGCGGCGCCGGCTTTATCGGCAGCAATATCGTAAAAGCACTCAATGACATTGGCTATCGGGATATTCTGGTTGTCGATAACCTGAAAGACGGGACGAAATTCGTCAATCTGGTGGATCTGGATATCACCGACTATATGGATAAAGAGGATTTCATCGCCAGTATCATCGCCGGCGACGACCTGGGCGATATTGACGCCGTCTTCCATGAAGGGGCCTGCTCGTCAACCACCGAGTGGGACGGCAAGTATATGATGGACAATAACTATCAATACTCCAAAGACCTGCTGCACTACTGTCTCGATCGCAACATCCCGTTCCTGTACGCCTCCTCCGCCGCCACCTATGGCGGGCGTGACGATAACTTCGTCGAAGAGCGTCAGTATGAGCAGCCGCTGAATGTCTACGGCTACTCCAAATTCCTGTTCGACCAGTACGTACGCGAGATCCTGCCGCAGGCCGAGTCACAGATTTGCGGGTTCCGCTACTTCAACGTCTACGGACCGCGCGAAGGGCACAAAGGCAGTATGGCGAGCGTCGCCTTCCACCTGAACAGCCAGATCAAGCTGGGCGAAAACCCGAAACTGTTCTCCGGCAGCGAAAACTTCAAACGGGACTTTATCTACGTCGCCGACGTCGCCGCCGTCAACCTGTGGTTCTGGCAAAAAGGGGTCTCCGGTATTTTCAACTGCGGCACCGGCCGGGCTGAATCATTCCAGGCCGTCGCCGACGCCACGCTGGCGTTCCATAAAACAGGCAGCGTGGAATACATCGAATTCCCCGCCAAGCTGAAGGGCCGTTATCAGGCCTATACCCAGGCGGATCTGACCAAACTGCGCGCCGCGGGTTACGATAAACCGTTTAAAACCGTCGCCGAGGGCGTTGCCGAATACATGGCCTGGCTGAACCGTACCGTTTAAGCGGACAAGGAAGTAGATAAGCGGTATGAAAATCCTGGTCATCGGCCCTTCCTGGGTAGGCGATATGATGATGTCGCACAGCCTGTATCGCACGCTTAAGGCGCAACACCCGCAAGCGGTCATTGACGTGATGGCGCCCGCCTGGTGCCGTCCTTTGCTGGCGCGCATGCCGGAGGTCAATCAGGCGCTGGCCATGCCGTTGGGCCACGGCGCGCTGGCGTTGGGCGAGCGTCGCCGTCTGGGGGTCGCGCTGCGCGCCGCCCGTTACGATCGCGCCTATGTGTTGCCCAACTCGTTTAAATCCGCGCTGGTGCCCTTTTTCGCCAAGGTTGCGCAACGGACCGGCTGGCGCGGAGAAATGCGCTACGGCCTGCTGAATGATATCCGCGTGCTGGATAAATCCGCCTTTCCGCTGATGGTGCAGCGCTACGTCGCTCTGGCCTACGACGGCAACCGTATTCATAGCGCCCAGGATCTGCCGCAGCCGCTGCTATGGCCCCGGCTGCAGGTCGCCTCTGAAGAAATCGCCGCGATGCGGCAAACCTTCGGCCTGAACGATGCCCGTCCGCTGATTGGCTTCTGCCCCGGCGCGGAATTCGGCCCCGCCAAACGCTGGCCGCACTATCATTATGCCGCGCTGGCGCAATCGCTGATTGCAAGAGGCTATCAGGTCGCCCTGTTCGGCTCCGCCAAGGACCACCCGGCGGGAGAGGACATTCTTCAGGCGCTGACGGAAGAGGCGCGGCGCCATTGCGCCAATCTGGCCGGGAAGACCTCGCTGGAACAGGCGGTGGTGCTGATTGCCGCCTGCCATGCCGTGGTCAGCAATGACTCGGGATTAATGCACGTCGCCGCCGCGCTCGATCGTCCGCTGGTCGCCCTTTACGGCCCCAGCAGCCCGGACTTTACCCCTCCCTTGTCGCATCAGGCGCAGGTGATTCGCCTGATTAGCGGTTATCACCGGGTGCGCAAAGGCGATGCGGAACAGGGATACCACCAAAGCCTGATCGATATTCAGCCCGACAGCGTTCTCAGCGCGCTGGAAAAATATCTGCCGGCCGCGGGAGAAAACCCATGAGGGTGCTGATTATCAAAACGTCCTCAATGGGCGACGTGCTTCACACGTTACCGGCGCTGACGGACGCTATGCTCGCCTTGCCCGGCATTGAGTTCGACTGGGTGGTGGAAGAGGGGTTCGCCCAGATCCCCGGCTGGCACCCGGCGGTGTCGCGTGTGCTCCCGGTGGCTATCCGCCGCTGGAGAAAAAGCTGGTTCAGCGCGAAAACGCGCCGGGAACGCGCCCAGTTCAAGCGGCAACTGCGCGAATACCGCTATGACGCGGTGATCGACGCGCAGGGGCTGATAAAAAGCGCCGCGCTGGTCACTCGTCTGGCGCGCGGGAAAAAACACGGGCTGGATTACCGCAGCGCCCGCGAGCCGCTGGCGAGCTGGTTCTATAACTACCGCCACCACGTCGACCGCCGGCAACACGCGGTTGAACGGGTACGGGAACTCTTCGCGGCCAGCCTGCACTATAAAAAGCCGGCCGAACGCGGCGATTACGCGATTGCCGCGCGCTTTCTCGACCAACTGCCCGCGGACGCCAATCAGTACCTGGTTTTTCTGCACGCCACCACCCGCGATGAAAAACACTGGCCGGAATCTCACTGGCGCGAGCTGATTTCTCTGCTCGAACCCAGCGGGCTGCGAATCAAACTGCCCTGGGGCGCGGAGCATGAACATCAGCGCGCTTTGCGTCTGGCGGCTGGATTTTCCCACGTCGAGGTGTTGCCGCGTTTAACGCTACAGCAGGTGGCGGAGGTTCTGGCCGGCGCGCGAGCGGTGGTTTCCGTCGATACCGGGTTAAGTCACCTGACCGCGGCGCTGGACCGCCCCAATATCACCCTGTACGGCCCCACCGATCCGGGGCTGATTGGCGGGTATGGGTTGAATCAGGTGGCGGAACTGTCTGAAAATCGGCAAATGGCGGCGATTAGCGCCGGGGAAGTCCGGCAAAAACTGGATCAAATGATAGACTTAACCCCATCAGGCGAGTAATCCCGCTCTCCCCTTGTTGAATAAATAGATGATCAATAATGTAGACTATGATCTGACCAGATCTTCCGGCATAAGCGCGGCCCTCGCCCCCAACGTTATTTTCCCCGGCTGTTTACTGACGTTAGCTATTATGCCGTTCAGCACCATCGTCGCCGGCTGGGTGTTCTACCTGACGGGATCGCTGGCGGTTTTTTACGTCATGACGCACCTGAAAACCATTCTGGCGGCCAAACGGCTGCTGGCGATCCCGCTGTGTTTACTGGCTCTCGGCCTGAGCAACCTGGTCTGGCACCAGCAATACTATCAGCCGGACACCGCCTTTCCCGCGGTTTACGACGCTTATCAAACCTCCGCCCACGCCTGCATTCTGGGGGCATTTATCCTGCTGACCACGCTGCATATCGCCCGGGAGAAGCAAAGATTTCAGTTCCCCTGCATTATGGCGATCTGCGCCCTGACGCTGGGCTATGCCTTTTATCAGTCGGCTTTCAGCGGCATACACCGGGTAAGCCTGATTTTCGGTCCGGCGACCAGCGCCGCCTATTTCATCACCTTTATCGGCGCGCTGAGCGCGCAGGCGCTGTTAACGCTCAACTCGCGCTATAAATATTATCTCTATCTGGCGCATTTCCTGCTGGTGACCATTGCGATCATCCTGACCGAAACGCGGGCGGCCATTTTTGTCTATCCGATCGTCGGCGTCATGATCCTGCTATCCGAAGTGCGCCATGATAAAAAACTGTTTATCAAAGCCTTTCTGGGTTCGGTGATGACCATTCTGCTGTGTTCGCTGCTGTTTCACGACACGATTAACAAACGAACCAATGACCTGCTGAACGACATACGCAGTTACAGCATGAATAACAGCAAGACATCGGTAGGCGCGCGCATCGCCATGTACCAATCAGGTATTGAGACGGGGGAAGAGGCCCTGCTTGGGCAATCCGCCGAACAGCGTTCAGCGCGTATTACTGCGCTCGCGGAGCAAAAGCCTCAGCTAAGCGGCGCGGTAATCTTCCTGAACGTCCACCTGCACAACGAAGTGATCGACGCTTTCTCACTCAAAGGTTTGCCCGGCGCGCTGATCCTGGTGATGCTATACGCGGCGCTGCTCTATTTCTCGTTTTTCATTCTACGCAGCCACCTCTCGGCCGCGCTCCTTTTCGCCCTGATAATGTACGGGCTCAGCGACGTGATCCTCTATTCGCGCGATATGCTTATGGCCTGGCTTATGGCCTTCTGCCTCGGCACCACGTTGACCGGCAGATGGCTGCAACGCTAGCGGCGGAAATCAGCGGGCGGAGCCCGCTTAAGATGACGGGGATAATCTTAATTATCGCTGTGAGAGCATAGCGGCTTTTAGTACCATAGCGGCTAAAATGGCACGTCGATCTCGTGCCCGAATAACCTTGTGAAAATCCGGAACATGACCCGCAGTCCATTGGTAGCTGTTGAGCCAGGGGCGGTAGCGTTCTGTTATTTAAGGAAAGTAAGGAAAGCGAGTGAGTCAAAAAGCCCTTCCCTATCATCGGATTCTGGTTGTGAAACTGCGCTTTCACGGCGATATGCTGCTTACCACGCCGCTTATCAGCACGCTGAAAGCCCATTATCCCGCTGCGAAGATCGATGTTCTGCTGTACGAAGACACTCGCCCCATACTGTCGAAAAATCCGCATATCCATCATCTCTACGGCTTAAAAAGAAAAACGGCGAGTTTGTCGGAAAAAATAAAAGAATTCATTGCGATACGAAAAACGCTCAGGCGTAACCATTACGATCTTATCGTCAATCTGGCCGACCAATGGCCCGTCGCGCTGTTAATCAAATCGCTGGCAAGCCGCAGCATCGCCCTAGACCGCGGCGATAGCCTGAAAGGGAAATGGTGGCGTTCGCTGTTCAGCGAATGCGTGCGCCCGCAGGGCGAGCATATTATCGAGCAAAATCGCTCGATGCTGGCGCCGTTGGGCCTGCCGGCGGCACAGCGGAAAGAATGCATGACCCTTGCTTACGGCGTCGAAGAGGCGGAGCGCATTTTCGCTGCGCATCCGCAGCTGCTGGATCAGCCCTACGTGGTGATTCAGCCGACGGCAAGACAGCTATTCAAATGCTGGGATAACGACAAGTTTGCCCAGGTTATTGATCATCTGAAAGAAAAGGGATGGGAAGTCGTACTGACCTGCGGCCCGTCGTCGGACGATCTCGATATGGTGCGCGATATTCACGCCCAATGCAGCCATAAGCCGGATATCACCCTCGCCGGCAAAACCAGCTTTCTGGAACTGGCCGCGTTAATCGACAAAGCGGTGCTTTATATCGGCGTGGATTCGGCGCCGATGCATATGGCGGCGGCGTTAAATACCCCCGCCGTATGCCTGTTTGGTCCTACCGACCATAAAAAATGGCGTCCCTGGTCGGATAACAGCATCGTTATCTGGGCGGGAAATTATCAGGCCATGCCGGAGCGACGGCATCTCGACAGAAGCCGCAAGTACCTCTCCTGCATCCCCGCTCAGGACGTGATCCAGGCGGCGGAGAGCCTGTTTGCCGACCGCGGCAGCCGCCCGCCTCTCGCCGGCGGGAAATAAGGAATCGCCATGAATATTGCCATCTGCCTGTATAAGTATTTTCCTTTCGGCGGACTACAGCGCGACTTTTACAGCATTGCCCAGGCCTGCGTCACGCAGGGACACCGCGTCCGCGTTTATGTTTTGTCATGGCAAGGCGAAAAACCGAATAACCTGGAGATTATTCTGGTGCCCGCATCCGGCATCAGCAACCATACCCGCAACCGCCGCTATGCCGAGTGGGTACGGCGCCATTTGCAGCAGCATCCGGTCGATCGCGTGGTGGGCTTTAATAAAATGCCGGGGTTGGATTTCTACTATGCGGCCGACGTGTGCTATGCGGAAAAGGTGGCGCAGGAAAAGGGGTGGCTCTACCGCCTGACGCCGCGCTACCGCCACTACGCCGCGTTTGAGCAAGCGGTATTCGAACGCGCCGGCCACACCAAAATGCTGATGCTGACCCAGCGCCAGATTGCGGATTTTAAAAAGCATTACGCCACGCAGGACGAACGCTTCTTTATTCTGCCGCCGGGCATCGCTCTCGACCGCAAATACGATCGCCGGGCGCCCGACGCCCGCCAGACATTCCGCCGCGCGCAAGGCATTGACGAAAACGCCGTCGTCCTGCTCCAGGTCGGTTCCGATTTTAAACGCAAAGGCGTGGAGCGCAGCATCCGGGCCGTCGCCAGCCTGCCGGAGGAACTCCGCCGGCGCGTGGTGTTCCTGGTTGTCGGACAGGATAAACCCGAGCGCTACCAGTCGCTGGCCGCCCAGTCGGGCATTGGGGAAAATGTACGCTTTTTCTCTGGGCGCGATGATATCGCGGACTTTATGGCCGCCGCCGACCTGCTGATGCATCCGGCTTATCAGGAAGCCGCCGGCATCGTACTGCTGGAAGCGATTACCGCCGGATTACCGGTGATGGTTACCGAGGTGTGCGGCTACGCTTTCTATATCGACAAGGCGCAGGCGGGGCGCGTCATCCCCTCGCCTTACCGTCAGGAAGCCCTGAACGACGCCCTGCGGGACGCGCTGAGCCAGCCGGAAAGCTTACGGAACTGGGCGCACAATGCCCGCCATTTCGCCGATAGCGAAGATTTATACAGTTTGCCGCAGAAAGCAGCCATGCTGATTTCAGGCGACGATGAGTAAATGAGCCGTATGATTGAATTAAAACCACCTTTCGCTTCTTTATGGAAAAACAGAGATCCCTTTAAAGAAGTCGACAAACTCGACGGCGATATATTTCGGGCGCTTGAAAGCCGACGCACCCTGCGTTTCACCCTGGACGGCCAGTCGTATTTTATCAAAATACACCGCGGCACCACGCTGAAAGAGGCGCTTAAGAACCTGATTTCGCTCAGGCTGCCGGTATTGGGCGCCGACCGCGAGTGGCATGCCATCCACCGTCTGGCCGAGGTGGGCGTGGATACTATGCGCGGCGTAGGTTTTGGTCAGCGCGGATTAAACCCGTTGCGCCGCCACTCCTTTATTATTACGGAAGATCTTAACCCGGCGATCAGCCTGGAAGATTACTGCGCCGAGTGGCCGCGCCGCCGCCCGCTGCCGCGGGAAAAAAGAGCGATTATCCGCCGGGTGGCGGAGATGGTGCGCAAGATGCACGCCGCCGGCGTTAACCACCGGGATTGCTATATCTGCCATTTCTTGCTTCACCTGCCCTATACGCCGGGCAGCGATGAGCTGAAAATATCGGTAATTGATTTGCACCGCGCGCAAATAAGGGAAAAAGTCCCTACCCGCTGGCGAAATAAAGACCTGATCGGTCTGTATTTTTCATCGCTTGATATTGGGCTGACGAAAACGGATATTTTTTATTTTCTAAAAGTTTATTTTAATCAACCGTTAAACAAGATATTGGAAAGTGAAAAGGCCTTGCTCGGTGAAGCAAAAATTAAAGCAGAGAAGATAAAACGTAGAACCCAAAGAAAATCATTATAATCTTCCATACACTAAATAATGCGAGCACTTACCTTATTTAATTAATAACTTCACGAGAACATCATGTATTTTAATAGAAAAGATGTTATTTTAAAAAAGATTAATATTGATGAATCACATAATAAAAATGGTGAATTACCCACATTAAATATTGCATATGGAATTGACAAAAACTTTCTTTTTGGTTGTGCCATATCTATCTCCTCAATATTGCTCAAAAATAAAAACATGAATTTCGTTTTCCATGTTTTTACTGATTATTTTGAAGATGATGATGTTGAAAAATTTAAAGAACTTGCAAAAAAATATAATACCGAGATTATAATATATATTATTAACTGTGATGAATTAAAAAAATTACCTAGTACCAAAAACTGGTCTTATGCAACCTACTTTAGATTTATTATTGCTGATTATCTTTATCCTGATATAACCAGGATACTCTACCTTGACGCGGACATAGTCTGTAAAGGAAGTTTAAGCGCATTAAGTAATTATCCGCTAGATACCAATTTTGCAGCAGTTGTCGCAGAAAGAGATAGCCAATGGTGGAATGAAAGATCTTTAGCTTTAGGCGATGAGAGAATAAAATCGGGTTATTTTAATGCTGGATTCTTGCTCATAAACCTGATCCAATGGAACCAAGAAAACATTAGTGAAAATGCTATGAATTTACTATCCAGAGATGATATCAGGAAAAAAATATCATACCTGGATCAAGATATATTAAATTTGCTCTTCGTTGGGAAAACGATTTTCCTGAGCGAGGATTACAACCAACAGTTTAGTATTAACTATGAATTAACAAAAAACAAAGAAAAAAGTTACTCTTCTAGGATAAAAAGCAGCACTATATTCATCCATTATATCGGACCGACAAAACCATGGCATGGGTGGGCCGCAGCCTATCCCAGCACCCATTATTTTATGCAAGCCAAAAAACACTCTCCCTGGCGGGACGAACCACTGATAAAACCGATAACTGTCAGCAATTTTAAATATTGCGCGAAACATTATTTTTATCAGGGGAAAACATATTATGGTATTTTTTATTTCATTAAATATTTAATAAAGAAAACAATACATTAATTTTTTTACTCAGGATCCAAGATCGCACAATGGAGAAATACTTATGACCACGTTGTTTCTTAAAAGAACAGGGGGTGGACTAAACAATCAAAAGATGATTCTTCTGGCATTGATTATAGAAGCCATTGAACAGCAATCTTCTATCACTTTACCTTACTTCATAAATTTTCTTGCCAAAAAAGAAACTTCCATCTTATCAAAAAAAATATACTATTCTTTAATTTACAAAAATTTTCAACGTAACATCCCTATATTTGATATTTTTGACCGTGATTCATTTTTCATTTTTCTGAGAAAATATAATGTAAAAGTCAGGAACTATCACCTCTTCCGTTTTGCATCAAAGCGATGCAACCCGAGCGATCTTTTTTTCAAAGGTGAAGCCATTATCAATGAATTCATTGATAATGAAGATTATAAATATAGAGAACTAATTATAGATTTTTTTAAATATTTAATCCCGTCTGCCGAGATGGAAAAGAAAATTAATTATTTTATTGCACAGTCGGAACCCTATGATGCCGTATGTCAGTTAAGAATTGAAAGTGACTGGCCGTTGGGTATAGAAGACTCCTGGGAAAATAGATCCTCTACCGTGGCACCATCACCACTGGAACGATGCAGAAACATTTTCAACAAGATAAAAAACACGTTACCAGACATCGGTACAATGTATGTTACTTATGATAAAAGCGCGATTACTTGCTCTTTTGAGGAAATAGTGAATCTAGCACAGGAAGAGTTCTCATTCCGTTTGAAAGAAAAAAAATCCTCTGCGGGAGAAGCGATGCATCCAAAAAATTCGCTGGAAGCTTCAGTGGTTGATTTTGAAATTGCAGTGCATAAAGATATTTTTATTGGAACTAATATATCAACGTTTACTTTACTATCGAGTATTACCAGAGTGTGTCGTGGTTTGTCAGATAAAAATCACAGATATCTATATAATATCCCTGGAAAAATATTAGTTCTGGATAAAAAAATCATCCCGTCAGTGAATAAAATCCGCTAACAAACTGCCTCAACTAAAGAACCATTAATAACTAAAAAAGATATTAATATGTTTATAAACGCTATCGTTGTTATATACAAATCTCGAATTTTACAATCTGATACCATTAAAGCAATATTTCAAGCAGATTTGTCCCATATTAACTTAACTATTACCATATGGAACAATGGCCCCGAGTTTCTAGAGCAAGATGATATAAATAACTACATGGAAAAATGCCGCCAATATGGCATATCATCATCTATCTACCAGGACATCCGAAATATATCCCTCAGCAAGATCTATAATCATTTTTTTTCGGAAAAAACACATGACTTCTTTGTTGTTCTCGATCAAGACACCAGTATAGCGCCCGATTTTTTTTCTAATATATATACCAATAAGGACTATGAACTGATATGTCCCGAAGTCTACCTTGAGAATGATAATAACCAGCTTGACGGTCCAATTTACTATCCATCCAAAAAACAAGTACCTCCAGGCGACTTTAATGCTAATAGCATATTGACCTGTGGCTCAGGTTTATCAATATCATCCTCATTGTGCCAGAAAGCAATAAAAGAGTTTGGATTTATTTTTGATGAAAGATTTGCATTCTATTTGGCCGATCAAAGTTTTCTTATGAATTTAAAATACTTTGATTTTATCAAAGGTAAATGCATCGGGAAAATATTACACAATCTCTCCGGGCATGGCGAATTCAGGTTGATGAAAGAGTCCTCAAAACTGGAACATGGTTATGCTCTGGTATTAAGAAGAATCATATGGAAAAACAAAAGCAGCATAATAAAAAATTATTTCCATGCAATTAAATTCATTTTTGAGTCAAGATGCAGTTATTCCAGTACAATCAAGATATTAAAATGCACGTTTGCAGGCCGGCACCCAAGGTCAGAATTCAAAATAGATAAGAATATAAAACCGACGAATTATTGTTAATAGCTCATAAGTATTATTCTAATAAAAGCTCGCCGTGCCATAAACTGTTGTATATGTATTTCACCCCACACTGATGATCGCTCCAGAAAAACTTTCCATATAGGCCTTTTTCCACTGATGACAGGGGACTAAAAATTGGACAGAGAAATCCCTGCGGGACATGATCTTTTCCCAGTGAATTGAACATCATAATATCGATCAGCTAATGCATATTAAACAACAGGTACGAAAACTGTTTGTTTCTATCACTCATTTTGATTACATGGAAAAATGCTCGGAGCTTACCTTAAAAATATCACTACAAAGCATTTGAGTCATAACTTTCATGGGAGATGAATATGATTTCCTTACTGCGATAAATCAAGCATCTTCGATAATTACAGAAATATGGATATTTATTTGCCAGAATAAATTATGAGTTATTAATAAGTTATCACTAATAGAGAAAACTAGAGAATGATAATTTTAGTTTATTCACCAAGTTATGATATTAATAACGGTGGTTCAATTGTACTTCATAGATTATGCCACATACTAAATCATATCGATGGTTGCGAAGCGTATCTTGTAAAACATTCATCGAAAAAACGTAGCTTCGCATCTTTGAGAGATATAGTAAAAACATTATCATCAGACGCAGAAAAACCGACTTCAAAAAAATACAAAACCAACATCAGTTGGAAAACTCCTATTTGGAATAAATATAAATATCCTTCCGATAGTGTTGTCATATATCCTGAAACTGTAGACAACAATCCTTTAGAAATAAAAAACGTAGTCCGCTGGTTATTACACCAACCAGGATTTCATACTCAAAAAATAAACTACTCAGAAGGTGAATTATATTTCAAATTTAATTCCGCCATTGATGAATTTAATTATCCCGGCTCCGTTTTATCAAAAAATGAAATGAAAGTAATATATTATCCCATTGATATTTATAACACTGTAAATTGCAATGATAAAATTGAAAGGGATATAGTATCATGTCATATGATAAGAAAAGGGAATAATAAAAAATTTATTCATAATGAACAATCTGTACCGCTAGATGGACTTGAACATCGAGAAATTGCTGATATATTTAGAAGATCAAAAAGGTTCATTTGTTATGACGATTACACGGCTTATTCTATATTCGCAGTATTATCTGGATGTGAATCAATTGTAATACCCGATGAAAAAACAAGCATTGATGATTGGTATCCTAACCTTGAAGACAGATATGGTATTGCCTATGGTCTGAGCGAAGAGCAGAGAGAATGGGCTCTCAAAACTAAACATAAGGTTTTAGAGCATGTTATTAGCGAACATAACAAGTCTCAACGTAATGTTGAAAATTGCTTGAACGAAATAATTCAATACTTCAACCTTAAGTAACTAATTGGTACAAACGTTGTTCATCAGTTCTTGTCTCTGTTATCGATCACTGCCCTTTTTGATCGTCCATTAGTGAACGGAAAATAGTACCCTAACGCTATACCTATCTTCCGCCACATAAATTGCGGCCTACCATAGCCTGATTTTCCAAACTTACTGTATATCTATTTACGGTAAAATTTCCCAAGAACTGGCGCAATATTACTTGAATTGAGCTCAACACACTTCCACGTTCTTTTACCATACCGCGCAGGATAGACGGAGACTGACGCATACAGGTTGGGCTTTCCGGTTGCTTTTTCCAATGATAGTAAAACGTCCTAATTATCGGGGTAAAACACATCTCTGCAATGGCAGCCATGTACAACATGAGTCGCCCGTACGTTGGCTCTTCCGCCACGCTGTTCACATATTTTCGGTAAGAATCAAGATTACACACATTCAGATATCTTTCGATTGCATCATTAACTGGCTGAAATTCCCCTGATCCCCACATTCAGCAAGTAGCCGCTCCCAGTCATCCGGCGGATGGCCGCTTTCGAGCATATTGTTGAATACTCTGTATGCGTCAGTTTTTGCGCCATATGCGCGCAGGCTTTGAACATCGTTAACCCAGGCGAGAATGATAATCCTGCTGCCGGAATCGTAGCGAAAAAAGAGGCGGTATTGTTGATAAAATTTGGCGCGAAACCAGTGCTTGTATTCAGCGCCCAACGTATCGCCTTGTCGAAACGCGGAATTGGCGGGATCGACGGTAATGACGTTCATAATCAGGTGCCAGATGGCGGCAAGACGTTTAGTCGCTTTCTTATTCTTATAGCTATCCAGGCTTTCCGCCTTTAATTTTTCAACCTCCTTCGTCAATTCCTCCAACTGTCGAATAAACAGCGGGTGCGCCAGAACATACCATCCGTTGATATTATATGTTTTCCCGTCCATACATTATCAATCCTCATCATCCGATAATGGTGAATCCAGATCTCCCCATTCCACACCGGCGACAAGTCCACCGATGCGATCCACCAGTTCAGCAGATAACGGCTGAAGCGATGTGGCCGGATTGGCCGCGATATCACGAGCGAGGAATTCAAGAAAACGACCAATAACGGGGTCGGCCTCGTCGTCGTTTTTACGGGGAATCAATACATCGCCGTTCGGCAATACGCGGTACTGAATACGGTCCACGCCTTTTTTTAAATTCAGGGTACGCAGGATCGTTGCCGGAATGGTGGTCTGCCCACGCTCCGTGATTTTTGATTCGCAAATATCAACCGGTTTAAGTTCAGTTAGTGCAGCCATAATATTGTCTCCTCCGCTATCTGCCGTTTAAAGTAATGCACTTTCATTGCCAATGCAAATGCATTATCTCCCACCGCACAGACTATATCCCACGAGAAATAGGGAGTTTATCCCTCGCTAACCCTATGATATTGCCACCAGGAATGGGCTGCCGCCAAGTATCCCTCCCCCCCTCTCTGCCGCGAAATTTTGCAAAAATGTTACATCAAACGGGGCGACCATGAAATTTTTGCCATTTCCCGACGCCAAGTGGCAACCACGCAAAGGTAAAAGTCTGCTGGAGAGTGCAGGATGCTGAAATCTTACAAAAATGAACTAATTTATTAACAATTTATTCATCATCGCTATCCAGACTTTGGAGATTCCTTACATGACCACCATTCAGAAACGTATGTACATCAACGGTGAATTTGTCGAAAACCGCAGCGGGAAGTGGATTGACGTGGTGAATCCGGCGACCGAGCAGGTGATTTCGCAGATTCCGGAAGGCGCGGCGGAAGATGCAAAAAGAGCCATTGACGCCGCCGAAATCGCCCAGCCCGGCTGGGAAGCATTGCCGGCGGTAGAGCGCGGCGTCTGGCTGCATAAAATTGCCGACGGCATCCGCGCGCGTGCCGCCGAACTGACGGACACCATTATCGCCGAAGGCGGAAAAACCCACGCGCTGGCGCAGACCGAAGTGTTGTTCACCGCCGATTATCTGGATTATATGGCGGAATGGGCGCGTCGTTACGAAGGGGAAATCATCCAGAGCGACCGCCCGAACGAGAACATTTTTGTGTTCCGCAAAGCTATTGGCGTCACCACCGGTATTCTGCCGTGGAATTTTCCGTTCTTTCTGATCGCCCGCAAGGCCGCGCCGGCGCTGATCACCGGCAACACCATCGTTATCAAGCCCAGCGAAATCACGCCCAACAACGCGATAATTTTCGCCGAGATCGTTCATAACATCGGTTTGCCCAAGGGGGTGCTGAACATCGTCACCGGCTTCGGCCCCACCGTAGGACAAGAGCTGGCCGCCAACCCGAAGGTCGGCATGGTCAGTCTGACCGGCAGCGTCGCCGCCGGTATCGCCACCATGACCGCCGCAGCGCAGAACGTCACCAAGGTGTCGCTGGAACTGGGCGGCAAAGCGCCGGCTATCGTGATGAATGACGCCGATCTGGATCTGGCGGTGAAGGCCATTGTCAGCTCCCGCGTCATCAACAGCGGGCAGGTGTGCAACTGCGCGGAACGCGTTTATGTGCAGCAAGGGGTGTACCCCGAATTTATCTCCCGTCTTAGCGAAGCGATGAAGCAAGTGACCTTTGGCAATACCGCGGAGCAAAAAGAGCTGGATATGGGGCCGTTGATCAGCGCGGCGGCGTTGCAGCGGGTGGAGGACAAAGTGGCGAAAGCCGTATCGCAGGGGGCGAAAGTGTTGCTCGGCGGCCAGCGCGCAGGCGGCACCGGTTATTTTTACCCGCCGACGCTGCTGGTGGACGTTAAACAGGATATGCCGATTATGCATGAAGAGGTGTTCGGCCCGGTGCTGCCGGTAGCGACGTTCGCCACGCTGGAAGAGGCCATCGCCATGGCCAACGATAGCGAATACGGCCTGACGTCGTCGATCTATACGCAAAATATCAACACCGCGATGCAGGCGCTGAAGCAATTGAAATTCGGCGAAACCTATATCAATCGCGAGAATTTCGAGGCGATGCAGGGCTTCCATGCGGGGTGGCGTAAATCGGGCGTCGGCGGCGCCGACGGCAAACACGGCTTGCAGGAATATCTGCAAACGCACGTGGCTTATCTACAATTCCACTAAAGGCTATTTCGTTAACCCAAGAAAAAGATAATGAGAAACCACGATGATCATTTCCGCTTCAACGGACTACCGCGCGGCGGCGCAGCGCAGGCTGCCGCCGTTTCTGTTCCATTACATTGACGGCGGCGCGTATAACGAGCATACCCTCAGGCGCAATACCGCCGATCTGGCCGATATCGCGCTGCGCCAGCGCATCCTGAAAAACATGTCCGAGCTGAGTCTGGAGACGCAGTTATTCGGCGAAAAGCTGTCGATGCCGGTGGCGCTGGCCCCCGTGGGTCTGACCGGCATGTATGCCCGACGCGGAGAAGTGCAGGCCGCGCGCGCGGCGGCGCAAAAAGGCATTCCGTTTACCCTATCCACCGTCTCGGTCTGTCCCATCGAGGAAGTGGCGCCCGCCATCGACCGCCCCATGTGGTTTCAGCTTTACGTTTTGAAAGATCGCGGTTTTATGCGCAACGCGCTTGAGCGCGCGCAGGCGGCGGGCGTAAAAACGCTGGTCTTTACCGTGGATATGCCGGTTCCGGGAGCGCGTTATCGCGATGCGCATTCCGGGATGAGCGGCCCGAATGCATCGGCCCGCCGTTTGTTGCAGGCGATGACGCATCCGCAGTGGGCGTGGGACGTCGGCCTGAACGGCAAACCGCACGATCTCGGCAACGTCTCCGCCTATCGCGGTAAACCGACGACGCTGGAAGATTATATCGGCTGGCTGGGAGCGAACTTCGATCCCTCCATTTCGTGGCAAGATTTGGCGTGGATCCGTGAATTCTGGACCGGCCCGATGATCATCAAAGGCATTCTCGACCCGGAAGATGCCAGAGAGGCGGTGAAATTCGGCGCGGATGGCATTGTAGTTTCCAACCATGGCGGCCGCCAGCTCGACGGCGTATTGTCTACGGCGCACACCTTACCGGCGATCGCCGACGCGGTAAAAGGCGATATCACCATTCTGGCGGATTCCGGCATTCGTACCGGGCTGGACGTAGTGCGCATGATTGCGCTGGGCGCGGACGGCGTGCTGCTGGGTCGCGCCTTTGTCTATGCGCTGGCGGCCGCGGGCGAGGCGGGCGTGGTTAACCTGCTAAATCTGATCGAAAAAGAGATGCGCGTGGCGATGACGTTGACCGGCGCCAAATCCATCGCCGAAATCAGCACGGACTCGCTGGCGTACGGCGCATTACCGGGCGTTCGCTAAACGAATATGGGCGCGCCGGCGCCATTTCTGTAGTGAGCGTCGCCATTCGGTCAGTGCCAAAGTTGTTGGTTCCAAAAAGTTTAACCAAGTGCGAGATGTGCGCAGGGTTAAGGCTTCCCCCCACTACCTTTTGAGTTAGCGACTCCAGCCGTCCGATCAGCGCCTTGCGTTTTTTATGTTGCTCGATAAAACTCTGGTAGGGAGAAATAAACGCCGCTAAGGCTTCATTAGTTTGGTAAGCATCAAATAATTCTTGCAGAATAGAGGTTGCCTGGTTATACGCACTTGCATGCCCTTGCTCCGCACATTTAATTGCGCTGTCCCAGTGCATTGTCCGCGCCGCAAAAACCGTATGTGCGAGGGCAAGGATGTCAATAACATGCTCAAGGCTCTGACCGCTTCGCGTCCTCTCGATAGCGTTCATCTTCATCCAGAGAAAACGTAAATAGCTGATAGTCTTTATCTTCTGTAAGGGAAACCATGACGTCATCGTCTATCGCCATAAATTCCTGTGGCAACGTGCCAAGGGGTAATTCAGATAGGCAATCACCTGCCCCCAATTGACGTAATAAAAACCGATATCAAAATACTTCATCATCAGCTCGTCGGGGTCTGCATTTAAATCGCCATAATGGTAATAAACCGTAAAGGCCCTCGAGTCGATCTCGGCTCGGCTTGAGTCAGTCCGTAGCTGACGTCGTTGCTCGGGTGACAAAACGCCATCCTGACGCTCAAATCGATGGTATTGATATTCACCCATTATTCACTCGTCATTATCCATTTGGTTTTTATTGATGACAGAAGCCTTGTATACCTTTGGCATGTGCTTTCACTTGATGTATCAACATTTAATACGGAAATCGTTATGCAGATTTTGCCAATGTATTTGCAGTGCGATTTTATGTTCGTCTAACATGGGCAGAGTCGTTAATTGCTCGGGCCATAGCGTTCTCGCCTTTTCCATTACATCCAATAAATGCGGTTTTATGGCGACCCATGGCACCCCCGCTTTATTTGCCCATAATTCAAAACGCCGCATGGTCATGTCACTCCATTGCTTGGTATTAACCATATTAAGCGCCAGACGGTCATGCTCAATATACGGCGCAGTAAATACCACATCATACAGCGGCGCAAGGCGTGGGAAGCGCTTATCTGCATAAATAAGCGTCCAATTTTTGAGATGGGCATCACCATTGCCCAGCAAGATATTTAGCAACAAGCGTCTCGCCATTTGTTGAATATCGGTCAGGCGATCGCGACTTGCGCGATACAGGGTTTGCCCTAATTGTTCATAATTCACTTTCTGATATTTACCTGCCGGGTACAGACCAAATACTTGAGCAAAGTCTTCACTGTGTACTCTGCCTTCAGCGCTACGATCAAAACGCTTAATACCGTAAGCGAATGTCTCATCAGGCAGGCGAATACTGGGTAATCCATCCAGTTCCTTAAGTTTAATCAGACGTATTTCCGGTATCTCTGCCCCTGCTACTTCCGCTAACTTCATGCAGGTATATTCGTTAATAGGAACCCCCTTATGCACCGTTGAGGGCGTCTTGATAATCCACATATCATCTGATATTTCTTTATCAATGTGGTAACGGCCATCGACTCTGGACGACGAGAATTTCATCTGCACACCCGCCAGCGAAAATTTGCTGTCGGCATGTTTCACATCAATTTGCAATGGCTCAACATTAAGACGGTATTGCAAAGCCCATGATGGCATCTCTCCTGCCCGGATAGGTTTTGCGACAATGGCGCCGGGCAGGTTCAT
This sequence comes from Brenneria corticis, assembly GCF_003115855.1. Lineage (GTDB taxonomy): Bacteria > Pseudomonadota > Gammaproteobacteria > Enterobacterales > Enterobacteriaceae > Brenneria > Brenneria corticis. The sequence goes on along the minus strand of NZ_KZ819071.1, from coordinate 345,072 downwards.
CCCTAAATACGCTAACAGCGGAAACTCATTACTGACATGACATTGCAGGGTATGGGCGACCCACTCGCGCAGCATTCCCTCAGGAAGTAAATTAGAAAGTACGGGAGGGATCTTTTCGGAACGCACCTGCGACTTACTGAGATAACTCGAATCCAGCAGTTGCCTGAGCGTCAATGTTGGTCGCATAGTCTCAGGCATTGCAAGATAATCGGGGGAAAAACTAAGAATATTCCTCCCCCCGGAATAGTGGGCAATGACGCCAACCTGGATACCGTGCAGGTTAACGCTTAGCCCTTCAACTTTTTCCGTCTGTTTGGCCATGTCGCTTATCCTCAGAACCGAACCAGAACTGCAAGTCATCTGAATCATCCTCCAGCATGTCAGCAGTCTTGCTCACTGAACTGTCGGGCGGTTGAAGCGATTCTCCCGCCTCAATGGGCGTGATCGATAATTGCAGGTTCAACCCCTCCAACACACGCAACAAAGTAGATAGCTTTACATCACTTCCCGCTTCAATTCGTTGATATTGTTGTTGTTTCATCCCTATACGCATATACATGTCTTTTTGCTCCATACCCAGTGCCTTACGGCGTTGAGACAGCACCTGAGCGATCGCACTTACCTTGTTCATATCCCGCACCTTAAACAATATATTCATTGTTTCCTTATCCACAAACAACATAATAGTTGTAAATTGACCACAGTACAACACATCCATTGTTTCTATAAAACATGACAACGTTAAAGTTGTATAAACAGAATAAAGGGATCGGTTGAGGCCACACGAAATTGCTGACGTAGGGAGCCGGTGACGCTTACGCTACCGCGCCCAAAGCCAATGGACAGGAACAGCAAAAGCGTTCGGTATATTTTTTAAAGAAAAGCAGTTGTTACCGGTATAGAACAAAACGCCCCCTCTCCAGTTGCTCCTCGCCGCGTCGGCCAGACGGCGTAAACCAGCAGCATCCTTTTCCTGAAAAGTTGCGGATTTTTTTACCTCTACGCCCCACACGCCATCGCCCTGTTCAATGACCAAATCAACTTCAACCTGGTCTTTGTCGCGATAGTGGGAAAATTTTAATTCGCTATTTACCCATCCCGCCTGGCAAATAAGTTGCTGGACAACAAAGCTTTCCAGTATAGGCCCAAATTTACCATTAGGATTGCTCCATTGCTCGCGGGACTGACCGCAAAGATAACTCGCCATTCCTGAATCAATGACATAGACCTTGGGTGTTTTTACTAATCGATTGGCGCCATTTTTATGCCATGCCGGTAAACGCCTAATCAGGAAAAGCCGTTCCAGGAGAGTGAGGTATTTATCAATAGTCTGGCGGCTGAGTTGCAAATCCCGGGAAACATTATTCACATTCAATAAATTACCCGTACGCAATGCAAGAAGCTTCATTAACGCCGCCAGTTCATCCGCATCCCGAATTTTTGCAATATCACGAACATCTCTTTGTATGACGGCATCCAGATATTGTTCAAACCAGCGCCGGGCTCGTCGTCCTTCCCGCAGCGTAACTTCTGGATATCCCCCGGTAATGATCGCCTTCACTACATCCTCAATAGGGGCAATATTTCCTTTCACAGCAGGCTTAATCGCATTGGAAATAATCATTTCCAGCAGTGACCGATCGCAGCGATGCTTTTCCTGCTCGGACAGGGGTTGCAAATAAATGACTTCCATGCGCCCGGCCAAAGAATCCTGAGCATTAGGTAGTAATAATAGATTTGCCGACCCGGTTAAAAGAAAACGGCCTGCTTTGCGGTTTTGATCAACATCCGCCTTAATTGCTATCAATAACTCGGGCACGCGCTGAACTTCATCCAAGGTGACATATTCCGGTAGCGAATAAACAAAACCCATTGGATCATTCTTCGCCGCCAGCAAAACTGAAGCGTCATCAAATGTGATGTATTCTCGACTCGGATCCAGCTCTTGAGCGAGAGTCGTTTTCCCTACCTGACGAGACCCTAAAAGACAAACAACCGGCGTATCTGATAACGCTAGCTCCACTTCCCGTTTTAGGTATCTTGGAAAATTGTTCGTCATTTAGCCTTCTTAAAATTACCAAAAATTCTGGATACGAGCGTTCGGTTCAAGCGCAAACCTGACTAGCGTCTAATTGCAAACTTAATTACCGTCTGATTGTAAACTTTACTATCGTCTGATTGCAAACTTAACCATCGTCTGATTGTAAACTTAACCATGGTAACCAGGAGAGACATATTGTAATTTTCGACTCTTAAGAAAGAGTTGAATACCCGGTATTCGCGCGAGAAATACCGGTCCTCTGTTTTACAATTAGCCTTATCCTGCTTAACCCGATAAAATCCCCCTCCAGCGATAACCAATAATAGCCAAGACCAATGTTACAAGCCCTTTACACCGTTCTTCTGTACCTTATCCAGCCACTGATATGGATCCGACTGTGGATTCGCGGTCGCAAAGCGCCGGCTTACCGCAGGCGCTGGAGCGAACGCTATGGATTTTGCGCCGAGAAAGTGCGACCGGATGGCATCATGCTGCATTCCGTGTCTGTGGGAGAAACGCTGGCGGCCATTCCACTGGTCAGGGCGCTGCGTCATCGTTACCCTAATCTGCCGATAACCGTCACCACCATGACGCCAACCGGTTCAGAGCGCGTGCGTTCCGCTTTCGGCGATTCGGTCTACCACGTCTATCTGCCTTACGATTTGCCCTTTGCTCTGCGACGTTTTTTTAATCAGGTGCGTCCCAAAGTGGTGATCATCATGGAAACCGAACTGTGGCCCAACCTGATCGCCGAACTGCATAAACGCAATATTCCCCTGGTGATCGCCAACGCGCGCCTCTCCGCGCGCTCAGCGGCCGGCTATAAAAAAATAGGCAGTCTGACGCGTCGCATTCTACAGCGCATCACCCTGGTTGCCGCGCAAAATCAGGAGGACGGGGAACGTTTTATCGCTCTCGGTTTGAAACGATCAAGTCTGACGGTTACCGGCAGCCTCAAGTTCGATATTTCCGTTACCCCGGAGCTGGCGGCCCGCGCGGTGACGCTGCGGCGTCAGTGGGCGCCGCACCGTCCGGTATGGATCGCCACCAGCACCCACGAAGGCGAGGAAGCCATCGTGTTAGCCGCGCATCGTCAGCTATTGGCGACCTACCCGGATTTGCTGCTTATTCTGGTGCCCCGGCACCCGGAACGATTCGCGACCACCCAGGCGCTGACGCAAAGCTCAGGTTTCACCTACACCTTGCGCAGCAGCGGCGAGCAACCCTCGGCCAAGACGCAGGTGGTTATCGGCGATACCATGGGCGAATTGATGTTGCTATACGGCATTGCCGATCTGGCATTTGTCGGCGGCAGCCTGGTTGAACGAGGCGGACACAATCCGCTCGAAGCCGCGGCGCATGCCATCCCCGTTCTTATGGGGCCGCATACTTTCAACTTTAAAGATATCTGCAATAAACTTGAGCAGGCGGATGGCCTGATTACCGTTACCGATAAGGCCTCGCTGACCAAGGAAGTGGGGAATCTGCTCGCCGATGAGGACTACCGCCGCTATTATGGCAGGCATGCCGTCGAGGTGTTGCATCAGAATCAAGGGGCCTTGCAGAAGTTGCTCTCGTTGCTGGCGCCTTATCTGCCACCCCGCATCCACTAACTGGCAGTGGCTTTGAGCACAGGAGCGAAAGAACCATGACGACCAAAGCGATTTACCCCGGCACTTTCGATCCGCTAACCAACGGTCACCTGGATTTACTGACCCGGGCATCGCGCCTGTTCGACCATCTGGTGCTGGCGGTGGCCGCCAGCCCGAGTAAAAAGACCTTATTTACCCTTGATGAGCGCGTGGCGCTGGCGCAGGAAGTCACCCGGCACCTGCCGAACGTGGAAGTCATCGGCTTTAGCGAGCTGATGGCGCATTTCGCGCAAAGCCAACAAGCCACCATCCTGGTGCGGGGATTGCGCGCCGTTGCCGATTTCGAGTACGAACTTCAGCTGGCGAAAATGAATCACCACCTGATGCCGGCGCTGGAAAGCGTGTTCCTGATGCCTTCCGAAGAGTGGTCGTTTATTTCCTCTTCGCTGGTCAAGGAAGTGGCCCGTCACGGCGGCGATGTTTCCCCTTTCCTGCCCGAACCGATTGCGAACGCATTAAACGATAAACTCCGGTAACGAAACGGTTCGCATACCGGTGCGTTTTATTCCTGCGATTTATTTAACAGGGTAACTATCGCACGCTCTATCGAGGCAACGGAAATATCATCGACAATTTTCCCTTCATGAAGAAGAATATTCTCCACGCCGAGGGGATACCAGCGTAAATACTTCTCGGGCCGGGACTCAAATAACGCCACAACGGGTATTTTCAATGCCGAGGCAAGATGCACCGGAGCGCTATCAGCCGAGACAACGATATCCAGATAGCTCATCACCGAGACTAAATCAGCTACCGTATCAGTTGATACGCAGCGAGCGCGCTTACCTGACAGCTGTTCCTGCGAGGGCCGATCGTTAGGAGCATGGAAAATAATAATTTCCGTATCATTTCCTAATTTCCCAATCAGCTCGCGCCACTTATCCCATGAGAGTTTTCGCGCCGGACTTTTATTGGAAATAAAGAATCCGATTCGCGGGCTCATCTTGTCGCCTAAGCGCTCTCCCCACTTTTTGGTAAGCAATTCATTCGGATAAACATATAAATTCAGCTTATCAATATCGACCTTACCCAGCTCTGGCACGAGCTCATAACCTGAAAGCACTTCGTGCTTTATTGGTCTGGTGGCAATATGCGATTGATTCCGATCATCAAATCCGGTTTTTTCATTATGCCAGCGCGCATCCCTGACATTAAGTAAATTGGCGAACTGAACTGAGTTTTTATTCATCCCGCCATTGGGAATAACCAGCAAATCAAAATTTATTTTTCTTAAGGTAAAAATCAACTTTACCTTATCAAGCATGGCATTTAAAAAGCCGGGATTGATATTTTTTTCATACTTCTTTGAATAAACATAATAATGTATCTTAGCGACATCCGGATTATCATCCAGAATAGGCGCATTATATTTATTAGCAAGCACATGGAGTTCCGAATCGGGCCAGCGTTTTTTCAAATCATGCAACAACGATGTCGTACATACCATATCACCAAGAAAATCTATACGAATAACTAATATGCAATTAATCTCTTTTTTATGTCTTACTTTTTTGAAAAAAAACATATCAATTCCTAAGTCGGCAATAATAAATACTTAATTAATCTATACTCAATAGATTGCAAAATGCCGCCAGGCGACAAATCGCCCCGCGGCTTGAAATATGGCGGGTACAACGTCAATCATCGCTGACAGACTCGGCAGAAAAACGTGCTGCGCTGACCGTGTTTGGCTATTTGTATCGGCGCGCCGCATACCCGGCAAGGCTCGCCGGTACGGCCGTAAACCTGCAGTTCCTGGGCAAAATATCCCGGCTTGCCGTCTGATTGCAGAAAATCACGCAGCGTTGTCCCGCCTTGCTCAATCGAACGCTGCAGCACCTGTTTGATGATTTCCGCCAGTCGCGCCGTCTCGGCCTCGCTTAGCGAGCCGGCCGCTCGGTCCGGGTCGATACCCGCCGCGAACAGGGATTCGCTGGCATAGATGTTCCCCACGCCAACCACCACTTTATTATCCATAATCCACAATTTAACCCGCGTCTTCTTGCCGCGTGATTTCAGGTACAGGTAGTCAGCGGAAAAATCATCACTCAGCGGTTCCGGCCCCAAATGGGCCAGCACCGTGCTCTCTTGCAGAGTGTTCGTCCATAGCCAGGCGCCGAAGCGGCGGGGATCGGTATAGCGCAGCACCTTGCCGCTATCCATCACCAAATCCACGTGATCGTGTTTACCCGGTTCGATGTACTCAGGCAGGATACGCAGGCTGCCGGACATGCCCAGATGAACAATGATCCACCCGTCGGTTAATTCAATCAGCAGATATTTGGCGCGCCGATGCACCCCCAGAACGACCCGATCGCTGAGGGATAAAATCTCGCTGGAAACCGGCCAGCGCAAACGGGCGTTGCGCACTTCGGCATAGAGGATCGTATGGCCTACCAGATAGGGCGAAATCCCCCGCCGACTGGTTTCAACCTCAGGCAATTCAGGCATGCGTTATCTCCTGGAAATTCTGGTGCTTGACATAAAAGCGCACCGCCAGCGCCCCCCAAGACAGGGCTGAACAGACCAACGTAAAAAAACCCGGCCTTGGCCGGGTTTTTCAATAATTCACTAAAATTATTTAATTTTAGCTTCTTTGTAGATCACGTGCTGACGGACAACCGGATCGAATTTCTTCAGTTCCAGTTTTTCCGGCTTCGTGCGCTTGTTCTTCGTGGTGGTATAGAAGTGACCAGTACCAGCAGAAGAAACCAGCTTGATCTTCTCGCGAACACCCTTAGCCATGATTCAGTTCCTTAATACTTTTCACCACGGGCACGCAGATCGGCCAGAACCGTCTCAATACCCTTCTTATCAATAACACGCATACCTTTAGCAGATACGCGCAGCGTTACAAAGCGCTTTTCACCTTCAACCCAGAAACGGTGTGAGTGCAGGTTCGGCAGAAAACGGCGTTTGGTCGCATTCAGTGCGTGGGAACGGTTATTACCGGTCACCGGACGCTTGCCAGTAACTTGGCAGACTCGGGACATGTCTATTCTCCAAAAATCAAATCAGCTCGAGCTTCGTATAGGGTGTCGCCGCCTCGTCAGGCTCTAGAGCCCATCTCAGCAACTTCACTGAAAAGACTCCGTCATCAGGGTAAACCTGCTGAGATAGGCTCTTAACGCCACACCCAAGATTCTCAAAGGTGGCGTAGTATACGCTCTGAAGCGTGAGCGCTCAAGTCCCGAACAGCTAAAGATCCCTCAGGATCGCGGAAAAATCGCTTAAATCCACCCGCGCTCGGCAAAAGAGACGTACTCGCCATGCCCGATAACCAGATGATCAAGCACGCGAATCTCCAACAGCAGGCAGGCTTTGATGATTTGTTCGGTTATCGCACGGTCGGCCTGACTGGGCTCCGCTTTCCCCGACGGGTGATTGTGCGCCAAAATCAACGCGGCGGCATTGCTTTTCAACGCTTCGCGCACAATTTCCCTCGGGTGTACTTCGACGCAGTCAATGGTACCAGCAAACATCTCCTGATGACGAATCACCCGATGCTGATTATCCAGAAACATGACTAAAAACACCTCCCGCTCCTGGCGGGACAGCAATAATTGCAGATACTGCCCGGTGATCTCCGGGCTCAGCATCGCATTTTCCTTCGCCAGGCGGGACGAAAACAGCCGACGGGACAATTCCGCCACCGCTTTTAGCTGCGCGTATTTTGAAATGCCGACGCCTTTCGCGTGACAAAACGCGTCCCGATCGGCGGACATCAATTGATACAGCGAGCCAAACTGCAGCAGCAAACTCTCCGCCAGTTGCATAACATGCATACCGGGCAACCCGGTGCGTAAAAAAATCGCCAGCAGTTCGGCATCCGTCAGCGCCTCTGCGCCTAAACTTACTAATTTCTCCCGCGGCGTCTGCTCATTTCCCCAGCCCATCGAACCTCCTTCCATTGACTGAACGCCATCATTACACGCCCCGGACAACGGGACGACGTCAGCCGTAACAGGCTGCGAAGCGCTTCGCAATTATTGTCCGCCAATCGGTCTGAAGGCTTAACACTCCTCTCTCAACTCAAGGTTATGGTAAAATAACGCCTCTTTCAGTTTTTAGTCGGACAATGATGATGACGGAACTTTCCAGCCTGAACGGGCTTTCCGCTAAACGTATTGCTGGCAAACGCATCGTGCTCGGTATCAGCGGGGGCATCGCCGCTTACAAATGCCCTGAGCTGGTAAGGCGACTGCGCGACAGCGGTGCGGAAGTACGGGTTGTCATGACATCGGCCGCCAAAGCCTTTATCACGCCGCTGACCTTGCAGGCCGTGTCCGGCTATCCGGTGTCGGACGACCTGCTCGACCCGGCGGCCGAAGCCTCCATGGGCCATATCGAGCTGGGGAAATGGGCGGATTTGGTGATTCTGGCGCCCGCCACCGCCGACCTGATTGCGCGTCTGGCCGCCGGTATGGCCAACGATCTGCTGACCACCTTGTGTCTGGCGACGCCCGCCCCCATCGCCGTTGTTCCCGCCATGAACCAGCAGATGTACCGCGCGGCGCCGACGCAGGACAACCTCCGCACGCTGGCGGCCCGCGGTTTGCAGCTATGGGGGCCGGACAGCGGCAGCCAGGCGTGCGGCGACATCGGCCCCGGCCGGATGATTGACCCGCTGGAGATTGTCGAACTGGCGCAGCGCCACTTCACGCAGACCCGCGACCTGCAACATCTGAATATCATGATCACCGCCGGCCCGACGCGCGAAGCGCTTGACCCGGTGCGTTTCATCAGCAATCACAGTTCGGGAAAAATGGGCTTTTCCATTGCCCAGGCCGCCGCCGCCAGAGGCGCGAACGTCACGCTGATTACCGGGCCGGTAGCCCTGGCGACGCCGCCTGACGTTAAGCGTATCGATGTCAACAGCGCGCTGGATATGCGGCAGGCGGTGATGGCCGAAGCCGCGCGGCAGCATATTGTTATCGGCTGCGCCGCGGTTGCCGACTACCGGGCCAAGCTGGTCGCAGATGAAAAAATCAAAAAGCGCGGTGATGAAATGACTGTCACCCTGATCAAAAATCCGGATATCATCGCGGATGTCGCCGCCATGGGTGAAAGCCGGCCTTATGTCGTCGGATTTGCCGCCGAAACCCAGAATGTGGAAGAATACGCGCGGCAAAAGCTGGCGCGTAAAAATCTGGATTTAATCTGCGCTAACGACGTCTCCCTTTCCGGGCATGGTTTTAACAGTGAAACCAATGCATTACATCTTTTCTGGCACCACGGGGACAAGCAGTTGCCGCAATGCGACAAGCGTCTTCTTGGCCAACATTTAATCGACGAGATTGTCAGCCGTTATGATGAAAAAAATCGACGTAAAGATTGTTGACCCGCGTATCGGTCAACAATTCCCATTACCCACCTACGCCACGCCGGGTTCCGCCGGGCTGGATCTGCGAGCCTGCCTGGATCAGGCGGTGGAACTGCAAGCCGGGGAAACCACGCTGATACCGACGGGACTGGCGATTCATATTGCCGATACCGGCCTGGCGGCCATGGTTCTGCCGCGTTCCGGCTTGGGCCACAAGCATGGCGTGGTGTTAGGTAATCTGGTCGGGCTGATCGACTCCGATTATCAGGGGCAATTAATGGTTTCCGTCTGGAATCGCGGTCAGCAGACATTCACCATTGAACCGGGCGAGCGTATCGCCCAGATGATCTTCGTTCCCGTCGTTCAGGCCGAGTTTAATCTGGTCGAAGATTTCGTCAGCAGCGAACGTGGAGAAGGCGGTTTCGGCCATTCGGGCCGTAACTAACACGCCCCTGCCATCCGGTATTATCAAAATTCATATAAGCCACAGCAGCTTAGAGTGACTGTGGCGCTGCCGGGTGCTTGTCGGTCAAATTTTTAGCAAGGGTCTTTTCAGACATGGCAGAAAAAGGAAATACGAAACGGAATCGTCGCGAGGAAATTTTGCAGGCGCTGGCGCAAATGCTGGAATCCAGCGACGGCAGCCAACGCATTACCACAGCAAAACTGGCCGCGAACGTTGGGGTATCTGAAGCCGCGCTTTATCGGCACTTCCCCAGCAAAACAAAGATGTTCGACAGCCTGATCGAGTTTATCGAGGATAGTCTGACTACCCGCATCAATCTGATTCTGCAGGATGAAAAAGAGACGTTTAACCGTCTGCGCCTGATTTTATTGCTTATTCTGGGATTTGCGGAACGTAACCCAGGTTTGACCCGCATTCTCACCGGGCACGCGCTGATGTTTGAACAGGACCGTTTGCAGGGCCGCATCAATCAGTTATTTGAACGTATCGAATCGCAGCTGCGTCAGGTATTGCGCGAGCAGAAATTACGTGACGGCAAGGGTTTTCAGCACGATGAAACGCTGCTCGCCAGCCAGCTGCTGGCATTTTGCGAAGGCATGCTCTCGCGGTTTATCCGTTCGGAATTCCGCTATCGCCCCACGCAGGAATTTGATACCCGCTGGCCTCTGCTGGCCGCACAGTTGCACTGACGTTCCTTCCCGCTATCCGATTCCCGCCAGACGCCTTTCTGGCGGGATTGGACGATGGCTTAAATACCGTATTGCCGACGATATTCCTGCACCGCCATCAGGTATGCGGTCATTTCCGGTTTTTCCGCCAGATAGGCGACCAGATCCTGCAGCGTAATGATGGAAATCACCTTACACTGATAATCACGTTCTACTTCCTGAATAGCCGAAATCTCGGCGCGCCCACGCTCCTGACGATCCAGCGCAATCATGATCCCGGCCAGGGTGGCGCCGTGAGCCGTAATAATTTCCATTGATTCGCGGATCGCCGTACCGGCGGTGATAACGTCGTCAACCAGCATGACCCGTCCCTGTAGCGGACTGCCCACCAGGCTGCCGCCTTCGCCGTGATCTTTGGCTTCTTTACGGTTAAAGCAGTAAGGGAGGTCGCGTTGGTGATGTTCCGCCAGCGCCACCGCCGTGGTGGTGGCAATAGGAATGCCTTTGTAAGCCGGGCCGAACAGCAGATCGAATTCAATGCCTGAATCCACCAGCGCCTCGGCATAAAAACGCCCCAGCAACGCCAGGTCACGCCCGGTATTAAATAATCCGGCGTTAAAGAAATAAGGGCTGATACGTCCTGATTTCAGCGTGAATTCACCGAATTTCAATACCTGTTTGCTAAGCGCAAATTCAATAAACTGGCGCTGATAGGCCTTCATTACTGCGTCTCCTCGTCTTACGGGGGAATCGATTCACCCGATTAATATCTTATTTTACAAACTGTTGTAATCATCCAACGATTAACTATAACTACATCTGACGGATAGCCTGCTGCACACCGAAAGAACCCCTCGTTTGTCGTATGTTCGCATGCCTTGGCGTTTTTTGCAGTGTGAAAATTACCCTCATCGGCAACACCTCAGCACCTTTCATCCGGTTAAGTGCATTTGTATTAAAGAAGTGGACGATAGAATTTGACTTCATAAATTGACTTCACATTTACAACCTCTAAAATGATTTCAAAAGATGAATTCATGGAACCGGCAATGCAGGAAAAAATAGCCTGTCTAAGAAAAAAGCAGCGGGAAACGCTGCACCAGATTTTTAAAACGCCGGTACTTTCTGGCGTTAAATGGTCAAACATCGAGTCACTTATCGAAGCATTAGGCGGTGAGATCAAGGAAGGCAGCGGATCGCGGGTACGCTTTTTACTTAACGGCAGTATTGCACGATTCCATCGCCCTCATCCATCGCCAGATACGGATAAAGGCGCGCTGGTCAGTCTGCGTGAATGGCTGGAAAGCATAGGGGTCAAACCATGACGAAAGTACGCACCACACCCAATACCATGGTCGTTGCCGGACAACCGGCTATCATCAGTTATGTACCTGAAATCGGTATGTTTCGTGGCAAATTTATTGGCCTGTCGGGCTATTGCGACTTTGTCGCCGACAGCATTGACGGACTGAAAAACGAGGGGGAGATCTCGTTACGCGAATATCTGCAAGATTGTCAGCAAAATGGCATAGCGCCCTATGAACAGGAGGAAAAGGTGAAAACCTTTACCCTTCGCTATCCGGAATCATTTGGCGAACGTCTGGCGATTGCCGCCGCAGAACGTCAGATTTCCGTAAATTCCTTTATTGTTGAAACGCTTAACGAACGTATGAAGGGCGTTTGATCATGGCCGGTACTGATTACCCAATCTGCACCGGAGTCGGTTGAAAAGGCGGGGATAACCCGCCATCAAAAATCAATCCGCCAGCGCGGCCTTCTGCGCGCGGATAATATTTTCAATCCCGGCGCGCGCCAACGCCAGCAGCGACAGCAGTTCTTCGTGGGTGAAGGGCTCGCCTTCGGCGGTGCCCTGCACTTCAATCATGCGGCCGTCTTCGGTCATCACCACGTTCATATCGGTTTCCGCCGCGGAATCTTCCACATATTCCAGGTCGCAAACCGCCTCGCCGTTGACGATGCCGACGGAAACCGCCGCCACCATGCCCTTCAGCGGATTTTTCTTCAATTTGCCGCTGGCCACCAACTTGTTCAGCGCATCGGCCAGCGCCACGCAGGCGCCGGTTATGGACGCGGTACGCGTGCCGCCGTCCGCCTGCAATACGTCGCAATCCAGCGTAATGGTGAATTCGCCCAGCGCTTTAAGGTCGATGGCCGCCCGCAGCGAGCGGGCAATTAGGCGCTGAATCTCCAGCGTGCGCCCGCCCTGCTTGCCTTTTGCCGCTTCACGCGCGTTACGGCTGTGCGTGGCGCGCGGCAACATGCCGTATTCGGCGGTGACCCAGCCCTGGCCCTGTCCTTTCAGAAAGCGCGGCACGCCCTCTTCAACCGTGGCATTACATAAAACCTTGGTGTCGCCGAACTCAACCAAAACGGACCCTTCGGCGTGTTTTGTGTAATGACGGGTTAATTTCAGGGGGCGTACTTGTTGTGCACTTCGGCCTGTAGGGCGCATGACTTATCTCCGGCGGGAAAATGTTAACTGGCGCGCATTATACGGCCTTAGCGGCGCAATGCCTACCGGCCGGCAGCGGCTTATATTTTCTCGCCTGGTGCGAACGCAAAACATCTGCGTCGGAGCGATACTCAAAACGCGACGCAGACCGGCGCATCGACGCGCATCACCGAATCCTGGCGGAAGCGCTGTTTATACCCTGAACGCAGCGCCTCGATTTTCGTTTCGTTCGCCGCATCCGCCGCGTGGATCAGCAGCAACGCCTTGCTGTTTTCCCGCGCCAGCACGCCATCGTTGCCCAGCCATTGTCCTTTGGCGTCAAATACCGATAGCCCCTCGGTAAAGCGCGGCGTCACCTCGCCGTCGACGAAAGCCTGCCATTCGCCGGCGCTAATCACCGGGCCGTCGGGACGGTTGAGGCCAAAATAGAGGGTGGTTTGCGTCATGCTCTCGCCGGTTACGCACCGGGCCGCGGCCGGCTCCGTGGGTTTACCCGCCGAGACGCAGCCCGCCAGTACAAAAGCCAATGCCAACGCGGAAAGTCTGCTGCCTGTTTTCATTGTCATTCCTTGCCTTAATCATCATATTCAGGGCGTAAAATAACAAAATTTATGGCGCGCCGGGGAATAACCTCAGGCAGAGCCATGGTGATGATATTTCAGCGCTTAACGTGGACGAGCGCTTGACGCATCGCATAAAAGCGTCGCATCACGCATTCAGGCTGCTTATCATATTGAACTGATGCTGAAGTTCCGCGTGCCGATTATCGAGAAGAGAATTTATCCCATGACAAAACCCGTGATCGTGATCCACGGCGGGGCCGGCGCCCTGACCCGATCCGCCATGAGTAGCGAAAAAGAGCAGCGCTATCTGGCCGCGCTGGCCGACATTATCGCCTGCGGGCAGCAGATTCTGGCGCGCCACGGCAGCGCGCTGGACGCCGTGACCGAAGCCGTCCGGCTGCTGGAAGAGTGCCCGCTGTTTAATGCCGGACGGGGTTCGGTATTTACCCATGATGAAACCCACGAACTGGATGCCAGCATTATGGATGGCCGTACGCTGGACGCGGGCGCCGTCAGTTGCGTCAGCCATATCCGTAACCCGGTGCTGGCGGCCAGGAGCATACTGGAACAGAGCCAGCATGTGATGTTTACCGCTGAAGGCGCGGAAGCCTTCGCCCGCCGGCACGGCCTTGAAATGGTCGAACCGGCGTTTTTCTCTACCGAGGAACGACGCCGGCAATTGCATAACGCGCAGGCCGGGGAAGGCGACGTCGTGCTGGATCATGACGGGCGGGCTGACGGCGCCCCTATCGACCCGGACCGCAAGTTCGGCACCGTTGGCGCGGTAGCGCTGGACAGCGCCGGAAACCTTGCCGCGGCCACCTCCACCGGCGGCATGACCAATAAACAGGCCGGTCGGGTCGGCGACAGTCCGATCGTTGGCGCGGGCTGCTACGCCAATAACCGCAGCGTGGCGGTTTCCTGCACCGGCACTGGCGAAATCTTTATGCGCACCGTTGCCGCCTATGATGTCTCCGCGCTGATGGAATACGCCGGGCTTTCCCTGCAACAGGCCACGGATCGGGTGGTGATGGAAAAGCTGACGCGCCTGAAGGGCAGCGGCGGGCTGATCGCCGTCGATCGCCACGGCAATATCGCGCTGCCGTTTAACAGCGAAGGGATGTATCGCGGTTACGGTTATGTCGGGAAGGCTCCGCAGACGAGAATTTACCGCTAATGGTTTTATAAACCGCTGGCCCCCCCGCCGCGCGACGACCGGGCGATTTTGTCCTACCCTGCCCGGAGACACAACGCTATAATCCCTGCATCATTTGCTCTACAGGTATGCACCGATGATTCGCAGTATGACCGCTTACGCCCGGCGAGAAGTCAAGGGTGACTGGGGAAGCGCAGCCTGGGAGCTGCGTTCCGTTAACCAGCGCTATCTGGAAACCTACATCCGTTTACCGGAACAGTTCCGCAGTCTGGAGCCTGTTATTCGCGATCGCATCCGTACCCGTCTGACCCGCGGTAAAATTGAATGCAACCTGCGTTTTGATCTCGACCCGCGGGCGCAAAGCTCGCTGATTCTGAATGAAAATCTGGCAAAACAGCTGGTCAGCGCCGCCAACTGGGTAAAAATGCAGAGCGACGAAGGGGAAATCAACCCGGTCGATATTCTGCGTTGGCCCGGCGTAATGGCCGCGGAAGAGCAGGATCTGGACGCCATCAGCGCCGAACTGTTGCAGGCGTTGGACCGTACGCTGGATGACTTTATCAGCGCGCGGGAAAGCGAAGGCCATGCCCTAAAAGGACTGATAGAACAGCGCCTGGCCGGCGTCAGCGGCGAAGTCGCCAAAGTGCGCGCGCAGATGCCGAATATTCTGCAATGGCAGCGCGAACGGCTGCTCAGCAAACTGGAAGACGCCCAGGTACAGTTGGAAAATAACCGCCTGGAGCAGGAGCTGGTCATTATGGCGCAGCGTGTCGACGTGGCGGAAGAGCTAGACCGTCTGGAAGCGCACGTGGCGGAAACCTATAAAATCCTGAAGAAAGAAGAAGCCGTCGGCCGACGCCTGGACTTTATGATGCAGGAGTTCAACCGCGAATCCAACACGCTGGCGTCCAAATCCATCAACGCCGACGTCACCGCCTCTGCCATCGAACTCAAGGTGCTGATTGAGCAGATGCGGGAGCAGATCCAAAATATCGAATAATTTCCACCCTGCTCCACCGACTGCCACAACGCCCTGTTTTCAGGGCGTTTTTGTTGCTATAAACGTCTATCGCGCACTACCCGAATCCACCGAAATCCACTGCCAAGTGGGTAGTACATTGGGTAGTACAATCGCTTTACAAGCCAAAATGTTCGTTTTATAACCTATGTACTACCCACTTTTTCGCGCAGGCCACGATTGACGGGCGCTGGCGGGATACCTTAGGGAGGCAGGACATGGGAAATCTGACCGTTAAAACCATACAGTCCATCCTGAAAGCAAGCCGTCCCGGACGATACAACGACGGTCAGGGACTATACCTTATGTTGCCGCAGCGCGGCGAACCTTACTGGATGCTGCGCTATACCCTGAACGCCAAACGCCGTTCGCTCACGCTGGGCAAACCGTCCGATCTGTCGCTGGCGGAAGCCCGCTCTCAGGCCGAAGACGCCCGCAGGAAGGTCAGGAAAGGCGACGATCCCATCGCCGAACGTAAACGCAATCACCCCGCCAGAATCCATACCGTCAACGATCTGTTTAACGACTGGAAACAGGATTTGGTGCGACGCCTTAAGCACCCGCATATCCCACAGCGGATCTTCGCCAGAGAGATCGCGCCACACATTGGCGAGCTGACGTTAGGCAAGGTCACACCGCTGGACATACGCGCCATCATCCAGCAAATCACCGCTAGCGGCAGGCCCTGCACCGCCAACGATGCGCTGATGTACCTGAAACAACTGTTTAATCACGGCATAAAACTTGGGCTTCTCGTCCATAACCCGGCGGCGGCGTTCAAGGTGGATGATGCGGGCGGCATTGAAAAAAGCCGCGACCGGGCGTTGAGTCTGGAAGAGTTGACGCAGGTTTTTCAGGTATTCCGCAACCAGAGCGACAGCTTCACTCGCGATAACTATCTGGCTTGCGCATTACTGATCGTGCTTGGCGTACGCAAAAGCGAACTGACCGAAGCCCAATGGGATGAATTTTCCCTCGAAGACGCAACGTGGGAACTGCCTGCGACAAGGAGCAAATCGGGCGTCGCCATTGTGATTCCCCTCCCCCCGCTGACGCTGGAATGGCTGCGTGAATTGAAGATACGCGCCTGCGGTTCAGCGTATGTATTCCCCAACCGCCGGGCCAGCGGTTCTCTGCATATGGGCAGCGATACCCTCAACCGGGCGATCGCCAAACTTTTCGGCCGCGAACCGGGAAGAAAAATTCAACCGCCCAATCGCATGGGTGAACTTGAACCGTTCACCGTACACGACCTGCGCCGCACCTGCCGCAGCCTGCTGGCCGCGTTAGGCGTTCCGGGTTATGTCGCCGAACGGTGCCTTAATCATAAGCTGAAAGGCGTTGAAGGCATTTACGATCGGTATGATTACTTTGAGGAACGGCGGGAAGCGCATTGTAAACTGGCCGACCTCGTTAAGCCGGTTATTGAGAACAACGATCTGCACAGCGCTTCGAACGAACAGAGCAATAACGCAGACAGGCGCTATTTTTTCGTAGGATGATAATTCAGAATGATTTCGGCAAGATCGTCTTCGACGGTATAAAAATAGCAGGCAGGAACATCAAGCACCGCCGCCAGTCGGCAGGCAAGATCAAAATCAGGCGTATGCACACCGCGCTCATATTGGTTCATCCGCGCGCTGGCCGTGGCTTCATCAATACCCGCCAGAACCCCAAGCCGCTGTTGCGACAGGCCCGCTCTTAGTCTGGCTTCTTTTAAACGATATGGCAGCATGAGGATCCCGACTTACACGATATATAAGCCGTAGTTTTCACGCTAACCTATTGAAAATATACTAAGCATTACTTAGCAATGCTTTCTCAACTACGCGTTTTTATTGCTTAAATCCAGAAAGGGGGAGATTTAAAAAGCGTCGGTCTTTTTCTGGCGGGCGTAAGTAAGGATGATTTCTGCTAAATCATCTTCAACGGTGTAAAAATAACTGGCAGGGATATTCAACACAGCGGCTAACCTGCACACCAGTTCAAAATCAGGCGTATGCACGCCGCGCTCATACTGATTCATCCGTGCGCTGGCCGTCGCCTCGTCGATACCGGCGAGCACACCAAGCTGCTGCTGCGATAAACCGGCTTTTAATCTGGCTTCCTTCAAACGATATGGCAGCATAAGAATCCCGACCGACTGGATAACCAGCGGTGATTTTCATGTCTGCCTGTTGAAAATGTACTAAGTATTACTTAGTATTGATATTGAAAAATTATTCTGTCTCTACGAGCAAGGAGGAAGCATGACTAACAAAATTGATATGCATCCGGCAGACATAATTGCCTCGTTACACAAGAAAAAGATAACGATGGCAGCGGTATCCCGGCAGGCAGGATTAAGCTCTTCAACGCTGGCGAACGTGCTTACCCGCCCTTGGCCGAAAGGCGAATTTCTGATCGCGGAGGCATTAGGTATTCATCCGTCGGAGATCTGGCCGAGCCGCTACTTCGATGAAAAAGGCAACCTGATTGAACGCCACAAGCAGATCAGAAAAAAATCCGCCTGACTTCCCCCATTTTCGCCCGACTTGCAGACGGATCGTGTTTTCCCCCACTAGAAAACGACGATCTGACGTTCAACCCCGTCAGCATGCGGTTTTTGGTCATTCTCCCCACCTGACTCCGCTATATACGTGGATAGTGGGGGAACCCGGTTTTTTGGGGCCGGGTACCCCCACCAGTACCACCCTGGTAACACTTATATTCCCCACCTCAGCGCCAATCTGATCTTTTTCCCTGGCTGGCGGGGTTACCTGAAGAACGTGAACTGATGGGCCAGCCAGGGGAAAGGGCCTACGCCGTTCTGCCGTAGACCTGCTGCACATACCGCCCGCGCCCGTCTCCATGCCCTAAATCCATCGATACCAGCGCGCTGGCTTCCCGGTATGGCTGCCGCCGACCTGTCGGGCCAGCGTCTGCATCTCCCGGCTTAAGCGTGACATTATGCTATCCCCCCATCCTCAATAACCTCTATTCTCCGGCGCACGGCGATTTACGGCACGGATTTACCGTGCCGCACTGAACAATACCTGCGCGCCGGAGCGGCAGCGGTTGAGGTATGACGGGGATATCGGTTATGCACTCGGTGCAGCCGCCTGCATCAGCAGGGTAATCCCCTCAGGCTGAAAGCCTGCCTCAGGTATCGGTTCAGTCCTCCTCTGATAAGTGGGTTGATGAGAATTGACGCAGAAAATGAGCGTCAGATGACAGGTCGCGCCGGAAAGCGCTGTGGTGTAAGGGCTGGCGCAGAGATCGTTAGCGGCGTCACTTGCAACGGCTTTGCGCCGTATGAAGTGACGCCGCTGCCTCATGGGTAAGCTAGGCTGAGGCAGCCCTAAGGCGTTGGGATAAGGGAGCTACCATCGCCGCAGCGATCTGGTAGCGAGGCGGGTTGGGAGTCGACCACACAGGTTGGTCCTGCGCGTTGCCTTGAAGGTCGTGGCAACATGGGAGTGCTGCGTGCAGCAGCGGTATAACACTGATAATTTACTGCGCCAAAATCCGTATATCAAGCGGCTAACGCGCTGCGCTTGTTGGCTCCTGAACGAAATACACCAAAGGCGTAATAAAAAAGCGTAAATTATGGTGAAACGCTATATTACAAACTAACCACATGAGCTAAGTTTCGGTGAAGTGTACTTTCTTCATGATGCCCCATTTTAGGTCGCGTTTTAACCAAATAACATCGTTAAGCGATGAGACTAAATTCAGGGTACTACATGAAAATCTGGAGATATAAAAATGTATAGGACCAAAATAGATGGATTTACATTATTATTTAACTGAGAGAAAAGTTAATGTAACATTCAAAAACATTTTACACTCAAACTTTGATAAATTAAAACCTCAGGCCATTATTTAATAGATTAATAAAAACATGATGCTAATTAGGTCGAATTTTTTACAACCATTCGACCATAATATATAAAGCTTATATTTATAATATTTTTAAAGCTTCTCTTTTGAAAGTCTCCATAATGGGATGACCTGAATTATTCAATGTTCTTAATGTTACATCGTACTTATTATAGAACTCCCTTACTAGACTAATAACCTCTTGTTTATGGGCTGGACTTAACCGACTGCTATGTTCACGTAAAAAATCACAATACTTTGTTGCTATTCTAAATGGATAATGTCTATTATCCTGTTCAATTATTAATGAATGTGCATATTTTAATTGATTAACCATATCTGTAGGTGTTTTCTGCAACCACGCACTTTCAATCAGTAGCCTTGCATATTGGCAATTTATCCAATCATAGTTATAACCTTTATGTCTTTTAGCTAATGAATACGCTGTTTCAATAAATCTCTCTGCTGTTGAGTGCTCAGAAGATGTAATTTTTGCAATCGCATACTGCAACCAAAAATGCTGATTGGTGGTATTATCCAAATAATTTTTCACTCTATCATAAAAATCTTCAATAATTACTGAATTTTTACTGCCAAATATTTTAAGCAAATTTGAATATATATTCAAATCTTTTGCTAAGAATTTAAATTTGGGTTCAAATGTACTATTCTTATCTAATCCAGCATAAATATTCACAATAAAATCGAGCATGCCAGCAGGATTTTTACTCACAAAAATATTTAGTAAATGCTTAGCTAAAATAGGATTTTTTAATATGTAATTCCCTTTAACATCCTTTTGTAAAACTTGAGATATAGCAGTATCTTTTAAAAATCCAACACTACCAATGCGTCTAACATTTAATAAAGTTTGTATATCTAAAGCATCCAACTCAAAATTTAAATAACTTGATAAAGAACATAGAATGACAACCTCTTCAAAATCTCGATTACTATTAATTTCATTTAAAAGAACAGCAATGCGTTCTTTAATTTGTGGAGCATCGAGGATATCTGACAAAATTAGTGAGAACTCTCCTCTCATTTTATTTTTTATATAATCAAGTTTTCCTTTCTTTGACATTGCCGACTTGTTTCCAAAAAGTCCGTTATTGTCAAGTATGTCTATAATATTTTTTATCTCCACATCTCGTAATTTATTAATATCTATTTCAGAAAAAATAATTACTTCGTCATCAAGATTTTCACAAAAAATCTCATGTAGCTCTGTCCTTGCAGTGAGGATGAGCTTAATGGTATCTTCGTTCATAGAATTTATAAGCTTAATACTTCTAAAGTTCCTTTGATAATTCTCTATAATAATTACAGGTTTTTTTTCTTTTTTAATCCACTCAATCTCTTCACTAGTAATTTCTTTCCCATCATTTAATTTAAATACAGTATATCCATGCTCAAGCAAATATTCAGTTGCTCCTTGAGAGAAAAGTGTTTTGCCATTTGCCATTTTAGAATGGATGACTACACTAGAATGATTTTTAAAATCAAAGGGAATATCGGTTATACCATCACGAAATATAAAATATCTACTTTCCTTATTCAGAATATCGTTTCTTATTACATCTTCCTTATATTTACCATAGAGAAGTAAATCAATCACATCATTCGTGACAGGAGCAATAAACTTTGCATCTCTTTCTATTTTTGAGATTGAAAGATAATTAGGCTCAACTTCTTCATGCTCCCAGTCAATTTCACTTTCCTTTTTTTCTAACTCTTTCAAAAAATTAGCAACTCCGATATTCACTATAACACCATACTTTTCAAGCTTTCTGATAACTCTTTTTGATGGTGATTCTTCCGTAATAAAAAATGTTTTCTCGCTAAACTCCGGATTTTCAATCAATATTTTTTCTATATCAATATCATAAACAGAATATCCAATAAATATTATTACTTTGGAATCCCTAAGATCAGTATTGAAAACCGTCTTCCATTTACTATCGACAAATATCTCCGTTAAATAGCTTGTTTCTGTTAATTTAAAATCAGAATTAAAATCCTTTAAATCCATTTTTTCCACAAATCCATTTATATGAATGCAGTTAGCTTTATTCGGAACTATTAGTGACGGACTATCCTTTATAACAAGGGGATTTATATCCTTGCAATTTTTTCTATAAGTATCTTCAATAACATTATCATAATTAGTCGTGTATAATCTACGCCATGGGACTTGAGAAAAAAACTTATAATCCTCAGTATAACTATATACATTAAACTTATCTAATATATATCTATATAGATTTTCCTTACCTAATTCATCAATAAATTCTTCCGATATTTCTTTTAATACGTAATCTTCATCATCATCGTACTCTAATTGAACCTTAAGATCTTTCGCAAGCTCATTCCCACTGGGAAATCCCTCTCCTTTTTTATTTCTTGCCTCATAACTAAATCCGGCACCTAAAAAAACAACAGCTTTTCCTTTGAAAGCCCAATATAATGCCTGAGTGAAATCCATAATAGCTCCCCAATAGTTTAATGAGTTTTAACAAGTTAAGTATATATTTAATTCAAAGAATCTGTTAACGCAATTAATTTTTTAATATTATAAAATACTGTTGATTTGATAACTTAAGGATTTTATTTCATTGTTAGAAATACCCATACCAGTACATATGAAGAATTAATCATTACATTCAATAGGTTATAATGAATAGTGCAGATTTATCAAGCATGTAATTCCAAACGGGTAGTACATCGGGTAGTAAACCATCGCAACCACAGACAAAATCATACTAACAATCTAATTTCTAATACCTTTTATTCATATTCAACAAACAGATCCAAAATATCGAATAACGTTTCACCCGATCCCGTGTTGTCTCACTCAGTCGCATCAGGATAAAAAGGCCATTGTAAATCATGGCCTTTTTTGTTTTATATAGTCTCATATCGTATCACTACAGCGCGTGTTTTGTGTGTACATAGACGTGTACATACTCGCATTTATGACACACGATTTATGTACACAGCCATGAGACAGGGTAAGCATGGCGAAACTGACAGACATACAAATCAGAGCATGGACAAAATCTGGTGAACGATGATATTGAAAAAGCCGTATTTGACCTTGTCGAAGGGTATAACGGCTACTGGTTTTGGTTACGTAAACGCTACCCATTGAAAAAGGAAACCGATCTGAATGCGGATTTCAGGATGGCGCCGGAAGACGCTGCCGAACTACTGGAAAACTATGCCGAAAAATTCTCTATCAATCCAAAAGAAATTGATTTCGATAAGTTTTTTCCACCCAATCTGAGCACACCGCATCAACCTCTAACAATCAGCATGTTGATCGAATCAGCGCGAGCCGGTCACTGGCTATACTGAAAGAGTAAACGCCTGAATTGATGGTGAAACGTTTTATAACTGCCGCCGACCTGGCGGGCAAGTATCAGCATTCCCCGGCTTAAGCGTGTATATGTTATCCCCCCTATCTTCAGTAACCTCTGTTCTCCGGCGCACGGCCAGGCCGCCGGGATGCTATACCTAGAAGTGAATGAAAGCGCTCTGTTCTGCGATCAAAAATGGGCAACGGCGATTTATCCTGGCCCGTTGCCTGATACCATTTCATAAAGGGGAATTCGAATGGAAAAACGAAAACTGGGTAATACCGGTCTCACTATCGCACCACTGGTATTCGGCGGTAATGTGTTTGGGTGGACAATCGATGAAAAGACCAGCTTTGACGTGCTGGACGCCTTCGTCGATCACGGTTTTAACGCGATTGATACTGCCGATGTCTATTCAGCCTGGGCGCCAGGCAACAAAGGCGGAGAGTCGGAAACCATTATTGGCAAATGGCTGAAGGCAAGACCGGGCGCGCGCGAAAAGGTGACGCTATTTACCAAAGTGGGCGCCGATTTAGGACAACCCGGTCAGAAGGGGCTGTCGGCACGCTGGATCGCCCAGGCCGTTGAAGACTCACTGAAACGGCTGGGCATTGACGCCATTGACCTCTATTTCTCGCACTGGCCCGACGCGGAAACGCCTTATGAGGAAACGCTGGGAGCGTATGAAAAACTTTTGAAAGCCGGGAAGGTGAAAGCGATCGGCGCGTCCAACCTCAATGCCAGCCAGTTGTCCGATGCGCTCCAGGCGGCCAGAAACGCGGGGCTGCCCAGCTATCAGGTGCTTCAGCCTGAATATAATCTTTACGATCGCGGCGCCTATGACGGCGCGTTGCGCGACCTGTGCATCAAAGAAGGACTTGGCGTGGTCACCTACTACAGTCTGGCCTCAGGTTTTCTTTCCGGTAAGTATCGCTCGAAGGACGATTTGTCGCAGTCCCGGCGCGGCGAGGGTGTGGCAAAATACCTGACTGAACGGGGGAGCGCGATCCTTAATACGCTTGATGCGGTATCCGCCCGTCAGAACGCCCGTCCAGCGGAAGTGGCGCTGGCATGGCTGATACAGCGCGAAGGCGTTACCGCGCCTATCGCCAGCGCCACAAGCACGGCCCAGATCGAAAGTTTTGCCAGAGCGGTCTCGCTGACGCTTTCCCGCGCGGATATTGCGGAGCTTGACGCGGCAAGCGCCTGAACCGACAGGAAACTCCAAGGTAATATATACCGTCATTTCGGGTTGCTGGCGCGCTGGCTTTCCTGTAACCCGAATGATTTAGCGTCATACCCTGCCCGCCCTCAATATATCGGGGTCGGGCGTAAAGGTTCACGATAAACCCGATATTTCCTCCAGTGGAACCATCCGCGTTTCAATACCAAAGAAAAACAAAATCAGCGCACAAAAAACCAGCAACATGCCTAATACAATAAATACCGTTATCGAATCGTAATGCGTTAATAGCGCCGCAACGCCATAAGGGGTAAAAACGGCGACAATGCGGCCGATCGCATTAACAAAACCAGAGCCGCGCAAACGCATATGCGTTGGCCATAGCTCGGGAATATACACCGCAGAGGAAAAACAGACGTACATATAAAGGAAAAAAATCATCACCAGACCACAGAAAATTATCGCCCATTCGTCTTTCTGGATAGCGTAGAAATACCCCAGTATCGCGATGATAATCAATAGACCTGAACCAAAAAGTTTACGTGGCAATTTATCGATGACTATTGCCGTAATAAAAATACCGGTAGGCGCGCCGATCATAATCACTGCGGTCATAAATATAGATTTTGTGACGTTGATACCTGAATTAACAAAAATCGTCGGGATCCAGACGGTTATGGTGTACAAAGAGATATTCATCGCCACCAAAACCGTTATTGCAACGAGCGTTCTTCGCAGCATTCCGCCCTTAAACAGCAGCCAAAATGAACCATTTTCAACGCAGCAATCGTGTTCATCCTGCGATATATGGCTGACCGTAAGCGTTATGTGTTTTTCCTGTTCGATCCGTTGTTCTATTTCCTGAAGGCTGGCTTCCGCCAGATCTTTCTTGCCTTTACCGGCTAACCATCTGGGTGATTCAATAAAAAATGACCCCGAGAAAAACCATGCGATCAGCATCCATAATCCCCCCAACAGGAACATAACCCGCCAGGAAAGCAGGGAAATAACCACGACGCCGATCGCGGCGGATATCATCGGCGCCCAATTTCCGACAAATGACAGCCTCGAGGACCATTTACCCCGTACATTGGGCGGGATAAATTCGGTAAAAGAGGCATAGCCAACCATGATAAGCGCACCCATGCCAATCCCCATCAGACAACGGAAGAAGATTAGCCAGTACATGTCAGGCACAAATGAGGCCGCGATCGCCGAAACCGCCACGATAAGCAGATTGATGCGAAAAGCTTTCCGCCTACCAAGACGATCTCCAATAAAACCGCCCGACAGCGAGCCAATAAAATAACCCAGCATCAGGGCCGATGTAAATGCGGCATTAAGATAGTTGTTTGACCAGCCGTTACTTACCAGTTTCGCCAGGACAACATTGCCGGAATAGCTCAGAAATCCGGTAATCAACAGACTAAAACCAATGATGCCAAATATTCGATAGTGTAATTTTGATAATGGCAGTCGGTCTAGCCTTGCTCCAATATTATTATAGTGTTCCATTATTCATGCCTCGAAATATTTCCTGGCGACAAACCATTAAATATCGCGGTGATGGCATAATGAAGCTAAGAATAAATATTCTTATTTCGGCATCATGGCTTTATTTATCGAGTTTGTAAGCAGGCGCAATTTCAAAGCAATCAATCATATTCAGGAGAGCCAGTAATCGTTATCGAAATATACCCGACATACTTCAGGTTGCAGACGCACTGGTCTTTCCGTAACCCGAATTATTAGAGTATATTATCTTATCAATAAACAAGCTGAATATTATTTTTGCTGCAAAAATCAACCCACTCTGCGCTAGGTTTTTTATCCGTTATGATATAATTTATGTGACTGAAATCGACTAACTGAACAAATGCTTTTCGGTCAAACTTAGAATGATCGATCAACAATGCCACTTCAGTAGCCTGCCTGACCATCGTTTTTTTTATTTCCGCTTCCGCCTCATTTGAATCAAGGGCGCCACTTTGCATATCAAGGCCTTTACAGCTCATAACCATAATATCAACATGATATTTACTGATAATCTCTTTAGTAATGCGCCCCTGCAATGAAAGCATATTTTTATTCAGTTCTCCCCCGGTTGAGACCACCTTAATCTCAGATTGCGCCAGCTCATGAAAGGCCTCGGCGGAATTCGTCAGCAATGTCAGATCACTTCTATCTTTCAGTAGCTTCAATAATTCCATCGCCGTGGTGCTGGAATCAGCGGCCATGGTGGTTTTATTCTTGATAAACGGTAACGCGTTAAGGGCAATAATCTGCTTTTCTTCAATAAAAGATTTAGCCCTTTTATAGAAATGAACATTTTCCGCCAGATTAGCACTGTTTAATATCGCGCCGCCGTAGGTTCGCGTAATAAAACCCTCAACCTCTAATTTTTCCAGATCCCGACGGATAGTTTCCTCTGTGACCTGAAAAATGCTGCTCAGATTGGTGACGGTTACTTTCTTATCATTCGTGACCATCTGCCTGATCGTCTGAAGTCTGTCTCTTGCTGCCACAGTTTATCCCTCTGTTTCCTTCAACAACATGATATTTATGTAGTATGTCATACGCCCTGTTTATTCTCAAAGGAATATGTTTGAATCACAGAATTATACATGTGTTTACATAGAAACAGAGAGGCCTATTATACCCGTCATACTTCAGGTTGCCGGGACACGCTGCCTTTGTTGTCCGGCCCCTCCATGGGTCTCGTTCGTAGAGGGTCAGCGCGTAGCGTTGTTCGACACGACAACGTTTTGTCCCGCCGACCGAATGATTTAATGTTGACTATCTAATGATTCGGCCATTTTTCTCATTAATGAGGCATCTGCATCGGTA
Organism: Brenneria corticis; assembly: GCF_003115855.1. Taxonomy (GTDB): domain Bacteria; phylum Pseudomonadota; class Gammaproteobacteria; order Enterobacterales; family Enterobacteriaceae; genus Brenneria; species Brenneria corticis. The sequence goes on along the minus strand of NZ_KZ819071.1, from coordinate 318,462 downwards.
AGGCGAATAGACGCGGCTTTCACATTTTCACGAACCTGCTCCGGCGTAGTGGCCCCACTGAGGATGGAAATCAAATCACTTTGTTTCAGAATCCAGGCCAGCGCCAGCGTCGGGATTGAGCAATGATACTTTTCACATAGCGGCCGCCATTCCTCAAGCATATCAACCACGCGAAGCATGTTCTCTTTCTGAAACCAGACCTTATTCGCGCGCGCGCCGGTGGGAATATAATCCCTGGCAATGGTGCCGGTCAGCAGACCTTGTTCAAGCGGGGAGTAGACCTGCAGAACAATGCCGTGCTGCTGACACAGGGGCAGCAAATCGTGTTCCAGTTGTCGATCCAACAGGCTGTATTTTGCCTGCACAATATCAAGATCGCCGTATTGTAAATAGCTATCGATATGGCCGACATCGACATTGGCCGCGCCAATAGACTTAATCTTACCTTCTTTTTTCAGCTCGTTCAGCGCCGCCATCGTCTCGGCGATGGGAGTAAAGAAAGGCGGCACCGATTGCCAATGGGTCATATAAATATCGATATAATCAATATTCAGACGCAGTAAGCTTTCTTCGACTTCCTTACGAATAGACTCCGGCGAAAGATTCTTATAAAGCTGACGATCGCCCACTTTGTTGAATAAACTCCCCTGACGCTCCCATACAATTCCGCACTTAGTCTCAATGATAATATCCTGGCGATGAATTGAACGAATAGCCTTGCCTGTGATCACTTCACTGTTGCCAAAGTTATACCCGGGCGCGGTATCAATTAGATTAATTCCACACGTATGCGCCTCAATAATGGTATCGATGCAGACCTGTAAATCAAGATCGCCATTCCATGCAGGCCCTCCCCCAATGGCCCACGTGCCTAAACCCATTTGCGAAATTTCCAGACCAGTTTTACCCAACGGTATCATTTTCATTGATTACTTTACCCTTCATATTCATCAAGCAATTGTTCGACGAAATTACGGTTCTTCACGCCCGCGGTCGCGCCAACGCCCAATACAGAAATCGCGGCAGTCGCGTTGGCAAATAATGCGCAGTCGCGCAATGCCTTCCCCTCCAGGATTCCCGTAATGAAGCCAGAAACAAAATTATCTCCGGCGCCAATGGTATCGATTGCCGTGATCCCCGGCACGGCCGGCACAACGAATCCGCCGTCGTCGTTTTTGATAAAACAGCCCCTCTTGCCTGTTTTGATAACGACCGTTTTAACCCCGCATGCCAGGAAACAATCCGCGATCCCATCAAGGTCGGTTTGGCCGGTGAGTAATTTCGCCTCATCGTAGTTTGGAAAAAGATAATCCACATAACCCAGCGCCTCACGAATATCCGCCAGACTTTCATTCAGCCGCGGTTTGATCATATCGGCGCAAATGATCAAATTATTTTCTTTTGCTTTGGTAAAAATATTCACCAGCGCCTGACCATCTAATAATGGGCTATTAAAAATACTGGCCAGCGAGAGCAGTTTTACCTGTTCGAAACGCGAGAAATCCACATCCGCGATATTTAGCTTCCACAGGCTGCCGTTCCTGTTAGTGACGAAGGTACGTTCGCCGTCGGGAGTCACCAGCCCGACATTTATCGACGTATCGATCGCGTCATCCTGTTTAACGCTTTGAATATCGATCCGTTCTTTTCGGCAGCAGTCCAGAATAAAGTTCCCGGCGGCATCATCGCCTATTCGACTGTTTAACGCCGTTTTATGCCCCAGGCGTGAGATGATGATGGCTTCATTTATGGCATCCCCTCCTGTCGTCATTGCGATCCGCTCCAGCGGGTAAGAGTCAACGTCAAAGATGTTTTTACTCACGGGCTGTAAAGGAATATCGACAAGAGCGGCACCGATGCAAATAACGTCAATATCGTCCATAGTGACTATTCCGCTTTGCCATCAGAACCAAACAGTCTGATTTTTTCTAACGCCCTTTCCTTTACCGCTTTGCGAACTTCGCGCTCAAGATGTAAAAAAGGCTGATGCAGGTTCTCTTTCACCGCCGTCATGGCTGCCTGGCATAACTCGGTATGGATATTGATTTTGGCGATCCCGAGAGAGATAGCCTTTCGGATATCCGCGTCGCTAATTCCTGACGCGCCATGAAGAACCAGAGGAACCGCGACGGCGTCGCGCACTTTTTCAACCACGTCAAAATTCAGCCGGGGTGACGAAGTATAAACGCCGTGCTGGTTGCCAATCGCCACCGCCAGAGAATCACAGCCGGTGCGTTCGACAAACTCCGCCGCCTGATTAGGATCGGTGTAATGATATCCCGCCAGCGCTTCTTCATACACCGTCTCATTTCCCACATGGCCGAGTTCCGCCTCCACGGGAATGCCGAGCGGATGAAAATAATCGACGGCCTCTTTGGTTAAACGAATATTTTCTTCAAAGTCAAACGCCGAAGCATCCCTCATTAATGAATTCATGCCGTGAACCCAGGCGTTATGAATGATTTCCAAACTCCGCCCATGGTCCCAGTGCGTGATAACCGGCACGCTGCTTTTTTTCGCCATGGATACCATCATATGAGAAAAGTCTTCAAACGATGTATTACCGACAAATCCCGTGCCGAAAGAAATAATCACCGGAGATTTCGATTCTTCCGCCGCGTCGATTACTCCCATCAACATTTCCGCATTCCAGACATTAAAGTGTGCGATTGCATACTGATTCTTTTGCGCATCACTTTCCCAATACTTAATATCTGCGAGCATAATATTCATTCTCTCTCTGTAGTTAGTCGGTTACTTTAATAACGCCTTTAATCATTTCACGTTTGTTATTCACAGATTCTTCGAAGGCCGTTTGCACATTCTGGTAATCATAGATATGCGTGACCATCGACTTAACATCGAATTTCCCGGAAGAGATGGCTTCAATGGTAATCGGGTAACAGTTTGCGTAGCGGAATACCGTTTGAATCGTCACTTCCCGATTTATTTTCAGGAAATTAATCGCAGAATCGCCCGGCACCGTGCCAACGATCATGATTTTTCCGCCGCGCATCACCAAATAAGGCGCCTGTTTAACCGTGATCGGCGATCCCGCCGTTTCGAAGACAATATCCGCCCCGAGCTCGCCTGATAGTTCATTACAACGTTCAGGCGTATTCTCTTTGGCGCCATTAACGACCGCCGAGGCGCCAAGCTGTTCCGCCATCGCCAGCCGTTTCTCCAGCACATCCACCACTATAATGTCTGACGCGCCCAGGTAGCGGCAGGCTTGTAATGTCATCAGGCCGATGCAGCCCGCCCCTAAAATAACGATCTTTTTCCCCGGTCTGACATCCGCCAACATCGCGGCGTGGATGCCCACTGCCGCCGGCTCGACCAGCGCGCCTTCCATCGTGTCCATATTCTCCGGCAACTTATAGGTAAAGCTTTCCGGATGGCACAGATAATGCGTTAAAGCGCCCCGATAATTTGGCTGGGTCGCCATAAAATCGACGTCGGGACAAATGTTGTATTTTCCTTCCAGGCAATAACAGCATTTGCCGCAAGGCACGCCGGGTTCGATGTTCACTTTGTCGCCAGGCTTAAATTTTCTGGCGGCGCGCCCAACCGCCACTACGGTTCCCGCGCATTCATGACCCAGTCCGATTTCCTGATTGGGATCTTTTGGCGGAATAAACGGGCCTGATTCAAAACCGTGGACATCCGAACCGCATATGCCGACATATTCCACTTTAATAAGCACTTCATCATCTTTAGGCACGGGAACGTCAGCAGCGATAATTTTCATGGTTCCGGGCGTTTTTAATATTGCTTTAGAATTTTGCATCATGAATTCCTGTCAGTTGTTCTTATTTACTGGTCACAGTGTTCATACCAATGCTTTCGACCGAGGCACCTTTTGTTTCAATACCAATCATGGCTATCGCCGCGGCGACAATAATGGAAACCGCCCCCAGAAGAATGAATACAGCGGTCACGCCATAGCCGCTTAGTAAAACGGCGACGGCATAAGGCGCAGCGATACCGCTGATTCTGCCAACGGCATTGGCGAGTCCCGATCCTCTTAATTTTGCTTCGGTAGGCCATATTTCCGGGACATACACGGCGGAGGCATAACACACATACATATAAACAAAGGTGATCAGGAAAAAGCCGATGACCGTAATCATGAGCATGCTGGTTTGCAGCGAATAAATATAACCCAGTACGGCAATCAGAATTAAAAGTCCGATCCCCATGGTCTTTCTTGGAATTTTATCCATCACCAGCATGGCAATAAAGATACCGAAAGGCGCACCGAACATACTCATCGTATTTAGAACAATCGAATCTTTTAAATTGATGCCCTGGGTCATAAATATTGTCGGCAGCCAGTTTATCAGCGTATATTGCACGACGTTCATGGCGATAAGGACAAAGGACCCAAGGATCACCCGTTTTAATAAAGCGCCTTTCAGCAGCGCTAAATAGGGGACGGCCTTAGGTTGCCGCTCGTCATCCGCGATGACGACGGGAGGCAAGGGCTTTCCGGTTTGCCGGACGACTCGCGCTTCGATATCCTGCATTACGGCTTCAGCGTCCTGATATCGTCCTCTGGCTTCCAGCCAGCGCGGTGACTCCGGGAAATACCGATACGCAAACCAGGTGGCGATCAGCGACAGGAATGCAGGGATGAGCAGTTGTACTCGCCAGTTCCACTCGGCGCTGACGAGTGGCGTCAGCGCCATAGCGATTAAAGAGCAGACGGGATAGGACCAGTTGCCAATAAACGACACGCGGCTGGACCAGGTTCCTCTGTTCCGGCCGGGCATATATTCCGTGTATCCGGCAAATAACGTCACCAGTAACGCGCCGAGGCCAAACCCCATGACAAAACGGCAGGCAATCAGAAAATCCATATTAGGTGAGAACGCCCCGATAACCATTGAGGCAATATGGATGACTTCATAGAGGATAAACGCTTTTTTACGGCCAATTTTATCCCCGATAATTCCGCCGATTAATGCTCCTGCAAACATCCCCGCCGTCGTTATTGCGGAGAAAGCCGCGGTAGTTGAATTATCTGTCCAACCCAGATCTTTAAGCTGCGCTAATATCAATCCGCCAACGGCATTACTCCAGCAAACGAGCAAACCAAAAGAAACCATGCCAAACATATTATAATGCCATCGGCTATCCGGCAGTCGGTCAAGCCTTGCCCCGCAGTGAGGCTTTTTTATTTGTTCCATGTGATCAATTTCCTTGTGCAAAAAAGGAATTCACGCTGATTTATTCATTAAAGTCGTAAGTCATAATGACTTTAATTGCCGTTTTATCGACCATGGCATCAAACCCTTTTCGCCATTGCGAAAGTCCGATGCGATGCGTAATCATCGGTTTCACTTTAATGGAGCCTGAGGCCAATAAGCGGATGGCGTTTCGCCAGGAGGTTGAATCATATGCCATATGGCCAATGATGCTTTTGTTCCACGCGGTAATATCATTAATGGAGAAATCGAGAGGTTTGAACCCCATGCCGACGCGCACGACTTCGCCGTTGGGCCGCAGCATTTCAATAGACTGTTTAAGTGCAATATTGGCGCCGGAGCACTCAATCACTAAACCAAGATTATCTTTGCCGCAGATTTCCTGACACCGGGCCACCACATCCTCTTTTGAACCGTTCACGACCGCCGTGGCGCCTAACGCTTTGGCGACCGGGAACCTGACGCTCACATCGTCATCCAGGCCAACCACAACAATATTGACCGCCCCCATAATGCGGGCCATCTGCACGGAAAATAAGCCGAGCGGACCGGTACCGATGACAACGACGTCCTGCCCCGGAAGGAATTTGGACTGCTGAGCAATCGACTTATAAGCGTTGCAGATCGGATCAAGCACGGCGGCGTCTTCATAATCGATGCCTTGGGGAATTTCCCACAGCGCGTGACGATGAATTTTTAAAATTTCGCCGGGCACCAGGCAGTATTTCGAAAAGCCGCCGCCCCATTTATTATTATCCAGGCCGAGGTTGACTTTTTCTGTGCAACACAGAAAATCACCCTGCTCACAGGCCGGACAGACGCCGCAAACGTGCCCGCTGTTGTCTGATACGACGCGCTGTCCAACTTTCCAGTCTTTGACGTTGTCTCCGACGCTGACAATCCGCCCCGCGAATTCATGCCCTCTGATGGAATTGAACTCATCAGAGCCGCTATCGACGTTGTAATGTTTCATATCAGCACCGCAAATGGCTGCGGCTTTAACTTCAATAACAACGTCATCAGGGCCGCATACCGGCTCCGGTACATCAATCATTTTGTAACCGCCGAAGGCTTTCCCAAAACGCGCTAATGCTTTCATCGCTTTCCCCTTTGCGTTTATTTTTTTCAATCATTGGCGCTAATCTTTCTACATGAGGTAGTTTGGTGTCAACGCAAAATGTGTATAACAAAGATTTTTATCTGCATTTCAAAGACTGGATCACAAAATCGTGATTACCATTACGGGGGAGCATGGTTGAAAATAAATTAAAAACAAAAAGTTAAATCATTCAGGCAGGGAGTGGCGAAAAATATGGCGATCTCACCCCGCTTTCGATCACGGCGGGAAACAGGCTTCCGTGATGAAAAACAGATGGATAGACCGACTCGTCAGAGAACATGGGGCCGTATTCTTCATGGGTCTGGCCGATGCACGGGCAGAGGGTGCTGGTGGCTAGCGGATCGTCCGCAGCTGCGTCCAGTTGTAATTCGATAGCACCAGCTTAAGCCGGCCATGAACTGAGCCGTAGCGCTGATGCCGCTGGGCAATGAAAAACTGACGAAATGCTTCCGGCAACCGCTGCGCCCGGTATCTTAGCAGCGTGCTGTGCCAAAAGGGCGCAGGAAGCGGAGTATTGGCGTGACGGTTTCTGAGCGCTTCCTGCCACGAGGAGGCCAGCAACGAAGACGCCAGCTGGTGACGGGCGGCGATGCTCTCTTTATCAGGGATACCCGCCAGTAGCAATTGCCCGGGCAAGGCGACCAGTCTTAGGTCTGATATCCGCACCGTTTTTCCCTCATATTCCTGCCAGAGGGATTGCAGTTCAGAAAAATTATCGGGTTGTCGATCCGGCGAATAAATCTGCTGCGTTATCGGCAAAAAAGTAAAATGTAAGCCGTAAACGGGCATCACGTCAGCCAGCGGATCGTTTCCGGCCAGTTCGTCGAGCTGCGCCAGCAGGCGGCGAATATCCGGCGTGGCGGGCGGCTGAAAACCGCTGGTGAACGCCAGCCTGGACGTGTCGTAATAGTGCCCTTTCATGAGCTCACCGATGCCCGACTGCTTTTCCCACTGTTGCAGCGTTGCTTCACTGGTTGAATGATAAAGATCCTGAAGAATATCGGGTGGCATGGCGTAGCCTGGGCTGGCAAGTATGTTTATAGCCGCTACCCTACAATGTCTTAACGGCCTCTTTCAAGCCTTTGCCCAAACAGCGCCGGGGAACGGGAAGGATATCCGCCTTTGAGTTATGGCGATGCGCCTGCAGCAAAGCAGAGTGAACGACATTGCTGAGCCGGCCTGCCACGGCTAATAAAATATCTCTCATTTATTCATATAGATACGATGAAAAACCGCTCATCTTCTCGTCAGAACGCGGTCTAAAAGGAAATTATTTTTTATGGGGCAACGATCACGGAATATATTTTTCAAACCCTGCAGACTCCCCCGTAAGTTGGACAGATGTTATACATCTGTTTTTTTATCCCCCCAATTGCACACGAGTGCAATCAGGAAAAAGGGAAGAAATTGAACAATGCGACGCGCCGGCGGCCTGAAGTATGACGGGGCCCGATCGCGGGTAGCCAGCGGTCATCCGGTGGATGCTGCGGCACGATCCTGGAGGAAAAATAAAATTTAAATTTCGTAAAAGGAACAGAAAATGAAAAAAATCATCCATCAGGATATGGAACAGCGCTATCAACTGGCACGGCAGGTTGCGCAGCTTGGCGCAAAACGCGCCTGGGATTTTTACCGGAACCGCCATCAGCTTCTGGTCGAACATAAAGGCAACGACTTACAGGATGTGGTCAGTATGGCCGATCGGCTGGTGGAAGAACTGATTAAGGGAACGATCGCCGAACATTTCCCGGATGATGACATTCTTGGCGAAGAAACCGGCGGCGGAGATGAAACGGCCCGTTGCATCTGGGTGGTGGATCCGATTGATGGCACCAGTTGCTTTCTTAACGGTCTGCATACCTGGTGCGTATCCATCGGCGTGATTATGAACGGCGAGCCGGTTATCGGCGTGGTATGCGACCCCAATCATCAGGAACTGTTTCACGCCTGCAAGGGTCAGGGCGCGTTCGTCAATGACGCGCCGATCCATGTGCATCCGGGTAAAGACGTGCGCGACGGCGTGACCGGCGTGGGAACCTCGCACCGCGTTACGCCGGAAGATTTCGTGCCGTTTTTGAGCAACCTGCTGCATGCCGGCGGGATGTTTATCCGCAGCGGCTCCGGGGCGCTGATGACGGCGCAGGTGGCGGCTGGCCGGCTGATTGGCTATTACGAACCGCACATGAATGCGTGGGACAGCCTGCCCGGCCTGGTGCTGGTTCAGGAGGCGGGCGGCGTCGCCAGTGATTTTCTCAGTCACCACGGTCTGATTAACGGCAATCCGCTGTTACTGGCCAACGCACAAGTATATCAGCAATTAAAACAATTTATTCCCAAACGCCGCGCCGAATAAGGCGCATGACTGAAACTGATTTCATTCTGATAATGTACTCAACAGTTAATGGTCGTTAGTGATGACATATTTTAAATAATTCGCGTTGCAGGACAACATCAGGAATTAGGCCGGCAAGGGGCGATAATTGAGTGCGCCCGGCACACCTGCAACCTGAAATATGACGAATATAAAGCGTTCACGGTAATTTAATTAAATGGCAGGCATTACAGCATGAAGTTATCGCATCCGAAAAAGGAGTGATTCCATGTCAGGCTTAATCAATTTTTTTAAAGCGGCACCTGCGATTGAAACGGACGGAACGTTTGATGAAAAGAAATTCACCTTCACCCGCTGGCGATTATTTATTGCCATGTCAGCGGCCTACGTCATGTTTTATGTTTGCCGGTTATCATTCAGCGTAGCAAAATCCGCGATGGTGGAACTGGGAATAACCCCGACCGAATTAGGAATGATTGGTTCCGCGTTATTTTTTGCCTATGCCGTCGGAAAACTGGTCAATGGATTTTTAGCCGACCATGCCAACGTCGTACGTTTTATGAGTCTCGGTTTGCTGCTTAGCGCCGCAATGAACTTTATGATGGGCATGACCACCAACGCCATTCTGCTGACGATATTCTGGGGCATCAACGGCTGGGCGCAGTCAATGGGAGTCGGGCCGTGCGTGGTTTCCCTGGCGCGCTGGTACGGCAATAAAGAACGCGGAACGTTTTATTCCATCTGGTCGACAGCGCATAATATCGGCGAAGCGGTTACCTATATCGTTATCGCGGCGGTCATTGTCGGTTTCGGCTGGCGCTTTGGTTATTTCACCACGGCCGCGCTGGGCGGCGTCGGCATCCTGTTTATTTTGTTATTCATGAGCGATTCCCCGCAGAGCAGCGGTTATCCGCCGATTAGCACGATCCGCAACGAGCCGATTACCGTTCTGGAAAAAGAGAAATCGGTGCTGAGAAACCAGCTGACTTCGCTGCATAACCCGGCGCTGTGGACACTGGCGCTGGCTTCCGCCTTTATGTATATGGACCGCTATGCCGTTAACTCGTGGGGCATTTTCTATCTTGAACATGCGAAAGAGTATACCACCTTGCAGGCATCCGGCATTGTCGGCGTTAATGCGATAGCGGGCATCGTCGGCACTATTCTGGCGGGAATGATTTCCGACCGCTTTTTTGCCAATAACCGCAGTATTCTAGCCTGTTTTATCGGGCTGCTGAATACCGCGGGTTTCGCCATGCTGCTGTATTTACCGCAGAACTATTATACCGATATCCTGTCGATGATATTATTCGGCGCGACCATTGGCGCATTAACCTGTTTCCTTGGCGGATTAATCGCCGTGGATATTTCCTCTAAAAAAGCAGCCGGAGCGGCATTGGGCACGATTGGCATCGCCAGCTATGCCGGCGCGGGATTAGGGGAATTTCTGACCGGTGTGATTATCGATAAAACATCGATCATCGAACAGGGGGAAACCATTTATAATTTCGCCGCGCTATCGACATTTTGGATCAGCATGGGAATATTATCAGCCACGTTAAGTTTAATTACCGGGGCCATCGTTGCCAGAAAACGGCATCTTATACAACGCGAAAAACACGGTTAACCCCTCCGCCATTTATTATTAGCAGCAACAGGAAACCATGATGAATAAGATCTATTTATACATAGTCTTGCCGTGCGCGTTACTTATGATGACAACCCAGGCCGCCGATGAAAACAGAGTTTAACGACGGACAGTGTCAGACAACGGCGGTGGGGACGCTGTGCCCGCAAGAGGCGTTTATCAAACGGATAAAGGATTCGATTGATCCGACCGCGGTGACCCGCACGCAATATTGATATGAAAACGTCCGGGCGCCTTGTCCGGCGCATCGCGGTGTGGCTGCGCCTGTGCGACGCGCCCCGGACTATGTGCTGCCGCGCCGCACCAGCCGCACCGCGGTCCGAAAGGTGTTCACCGGCCGGTCAAACTGCCGGATACGCATTAACAATGCATCCACCGCCCGACAGGCCAGCATATCGGTATCCTGGTGTATGGTGGTGAGGTCATAAGCGGCAAAAGAGGCTTGCGGAATATCATCAAAACCCACCACTTTCACTCGCGTCGGGACGGCCTGCGGGTGGTGCCGGCGCAGATAATCCAGCGCGCCGAAGGCCAGCATGTCGGTGGCGCAAAACAGCCCATCGGGCTGCTCATCGCCGGAAAACAACGCGTCCGCGCCAGCCCATCCGCCCTGATACCCCCCCTGTCCGCAAAAATGCTCAAGGGCGATCAGGCCATGCTGCGCCAGCTCGTCACCAAATCCAACCCGCCGTTCGGCGGTGCTGTAATGCTGCTGATTTTCACCAATAAAGGCCAGTTTCCGGGCGCCCCTGGCGATCAACTCCCGTGCCGCCAGGCGTCCTCCCTGCACATTGTCGCTGCTGACGCTATCCGCGCCCAGCGAATTGGCGGAACGGTTAATCAGAGTGACCGGGATACGTTTCGCCAGGTAATCCTGCGCCAGCGACAGCGGCGGCGCGCCGGAGGTAATGATCACCCCCGCCACCTGGTAGCTGATCAACTGACGCAAAGAAGGCTCCAACTGCTGCGGATCGTCGGCGTCCATCAGCAGCGGCATAAAGCCTCGCAGACTGAGCTGATGGACGATCGGCGCCAACAGCTTACTGCGGAACGGGTTATCAAACCCGGCGGTGACGATGCCGATAAAATTATTGCTGCCCTTAATCATGCTGCGGGCGATGACATTAACCTGATAACCCAGCTCCGCCGCCGCCGCCATAACCTTCTGACGCGTATGATCGGAAATACTGGCGCCGTCGGTAAACGCCCTGGAGACCGCCGATCGGGATACGCCGGCGCGACGCGCCACATCGGCCGCGGTGACCCAACTCTTACTGGTAGTAGTCATCAGGCACTCCTTATTCATGGCGTGATCCCGGCGGAGGTTCGGATTAGCGCGAGGGGCGTCTTTAATCGTACTAAAATGTACTGCGTTTCGTATAAGGATTCCAGAACAATGGGTTATACACAACCGGCGATCCGGCGCGGTCTGATTCAGCGCTTACTCATCCCCATCTTCATACAGCTGTTTCAACGCCGCCGTATTAACGATCAGGATTTTTCCGTATTTGGCGTCGATCCATCCCAGTTTTTCCCAGGCGACCAGCCGTTTATTAATGGTCTGCCGGGTGGTATTGATGATTGTGGCCAGATCGTCCTGCGTTAAATACAAATTGATCAGAACGCCTTTTCCATGAGGTTCGCCGTACCCCTCCGCAAGGCTAATCAGCCGTTTGGCCAGCCGCGCGGACACCGACAGCAGCGTACTGTCGTGCAACATCGTGAAAGCGTTGCGGATCACTTTGCACAGCAGGATGGCGAGAAACTGGTAAAAAATCGGATAGGTTTTCAGCAGGTACTCCACGTCTCTGGGCGCCAGGGTAAGCAGCAGCGTTTTGCTGATAACCCTGGCGTCATGGGTGCGCACCGACTTATCGATCATGCCGATTTCACCAAACCAGTTGCCGGGCGATAAGTATCTGAAAATACACTCCTTCCCATCCGATGAAATAGAGCTGACTTTCACCGCGCCGGTAATCACCGCGTACAGCCCGCGCGACGCGTCGCCGCGATAATGGATGATTTCGCCTTTGTCGTAATGCCGCAGGGCGGCGCGTGCGATAATCTGTTCGATAAGGTAATCAGGCAGCGCCCTGAACCAGTTATTGCTTAACAACACGGGCAAAATATCCTCGTCAGGCAAACCGTTAGCCCCATCCGGCGTCTGCGGAAGATCCTCCCCGGTTTCAAAAACCTTAGCCATCTTCACCTCATCAAACAGCCTGCGACGGCGATTCGCCAGCGGCTTTTACAATGTGACGCCCGTTTTAAATATAGCCAGTTCGCGAAAATGGTTGATCTCATTGCGGCTGGGTTTTCCACTGGCTATTTCCGCGATCAGCGCAACAAACTCCTCCAGCAACGTATCAGCATCCTTGCCTTCCAGCAATGCGCCCGCGTTGAAATCAATCCAGTGCGGCTTCCAGGCGGCCAGTTCTGAATTTGTCGCAATTTTTACGGTTGGCACGAAGCCGCCATACGGCGTCCCTCTGCCGGTGGAAAACAGCACCATATGACAGCCGGCGGCGCCCAGCGCGGAGGTGGCGACCGCGTCATTGCCCGGTGCGCTGAGCAGCGAAAGCCCCGCCCGCGTCAGACGCTGACCATATTCAAGCACGTCGACCACCTTCGATGCGCCCGCCTTCTGGGTACATCCCAGCGATTTATCCTCAAGGGTCGAGATACCGCCTTTTTTATTGCCGGGCGAAGGATTCTCATACACCGGCTGATGGTGTTCAATAAAGTAACGTTTGAAATCATTAATCATTTTTACCGCCTGACGAAAGACCGTCTCGTTTTCACAGCGCGAGAACAACAGATGTTCGGCGCCGAACATCTCCGGCACTTCCGTCAGCACACTGCTGCAGCCGTTCAGGATCAGATAATCAGAGAATCGCCCCAACATCGGGTTGGCGGTAATCCCCGATAATCCATCCGAGCCCCCGCACTCAAGGCCGACCCGCAGCCGGCCGATGGGTGCGGGCTGGCGGCGATCCTGACGCATAACCTGATAGATTTCATTGAGGTGACGTAAGCCGACCGCCAGTTCGTCCTGTTCATGCTGCGCCACCATAAAACGCACCCGGCCGGGATCGACCTCCCCGACCAGCGCCTTAAACGCCTCGATCTGATTGTTTTCACATCCCAGGCCAATGACTAACACGCCGCCTGCATTCGGATGCACAACCATATCGGCCAGAATTCGCCGGGTATTTTCATGGTCGTCCCCCAGTTGGGAACAACCATAGGGATGGGTGAAAACCTGTATCCCGTCAATATCGTCCAGCGCATGCTCCGCGCGAAAACGTTGAGCGACCGTCTGAGCAATGGCGTTCACACACCCCACCGTCGGCAGGATCCACAGTTCATTACGAATGCCAATATCGCCACTGGCGCGCGAATAAACGTTGATTTCCCGCGGCCGGCAGGGCGTGACCACCGCCGGGAAAGAAGGCGCATAATGATAGTCCTGCCGCGCCTTCAGGCCGGTTTTAAGGTTATGGGTATGAACCCATTCGCCCGCGCTCACGCATTGGGTCAGATAGCCGATCGGCGCCCCGTATTTAATCACCTGCGCGCCGGCCGGCATGGCTGTACGCGCGATTTTTGCGCCCTTATCCACATCCTGAGCCACCACCACCCCAACCTTACCGTCGGTAACCGTCTCGCCTTTAGCCAGCGAAGTCAGGGCAATCATCACCGAGTCATCGGGATGAATTAACGTTATTTTATGCATTGCGCCTCTCCTGACTTCACCGCAGGAACCGGTGCGGGCCGCGAATCATCGATTGTCTTGTCTATGCCAACGCGTCGTAATGTCAGGATCATCAGACTGCCCAGAAAGGTGACCAGCGCCAGGAAATACAACCCCGCCCGGGCTGACTCAAAGGTCTGTTCGGCCCAGACGCGCAGGTTAGGCGCCACGAACCCACCAAGGTTGCCCATGGAGTTGATCAGCGCAATGCCGGAGGCCGCCGCCGCGCCGCCCAGGTAAGAAGAGGGAAATGTCCAGTAGAGCGGCTGCATCGCCAGATGACCGGCCGCGGCGACGCACAGCGCGACGATAGCCACGAGGGGAACACTGTCAGCCAGACCCGACACCGCAATGCCCAGTGAGCCAAGCATAAAGGTCACCGAAGCAACGATGCGGCGTTCCTGCAATTTTTCGGAAATACGCGGTACGTAGTAAACCGCGATGGCGGCGCATAGCGGGGGGATCGCCGTGACGAATCCCACCAGCAGCCCCACCTTACTGCCCAGCAGCGTGGCGATTTGCGTAGGCAGGAAGAAATAAATACCGTAGCCGCAAACCTGAACGGTAAACCAGATCAGGCACAGATACAGCACGCGTACATCCAGCAGCGCCTGCCACACGCCTTTCGGCCCATGGGACAATTTAACCTGCTCTTCCCGATCCAGGGTCCGCCTCAACGCCTCTTTTTCCTGTTTTGTCAGCCAGCTAGCATCCACCGGGCGATCGTCCAGATAGAACAGCACCCAGATGCCCACCAGCGAGGCCAGCAACCCTTCAACGACAAACATCAACTGCCAGCCGCGCAAACCGAAAGCCAGCGATGTTCCTTCAAGAGAGAGCAGCGAACCGGATAGCGGACCGCCGATGATGAAAGCCAACGGCGCGCCGAACAGGAAATAGCCGGTGACCCTGGCGCGAATATGTTGTGGGAACCAGAAGGTCAGGTAAAGAATAACGCCGGGGAAAAAGCCGGCCTCGCTAACCCCTAGCAGAAAACGCAGGAAGATAAAAACCCCTTCCGTATGGGCGAACATCATGGCGGCGGAAACCAGCCCCCAGGTGATCATAATCCTTGCCAGCCAAACGCGCGCGCCGATCCGATACAGTAAAATATTGCTGGGCACTTCAAACAATGCATAGCCAATAAAAAAGATACCTGCGCCGAAAGCGTAGGCCGCATCGCTTAGTCCGGTATCTAACTGAAACTCCTGTTTGGCAAAACCAATATTAGAGCGGTCGAGATACGCCAGAATAAACATCAATGTCACCATTGGAATAATGCGGCGTATGGATTTGCTAATGGCCTGTGATAAATCAACATCTGTAGGGGTGGACATGACTTACCTCATTAATATTAAGTATGACCTTGACCCACCCGGGCAATAATATGTCCGGGTAAGCCGTCATGAAAAATGAAAAGAATAATTATCTTTGCTGTTGTTTTATTTAACGCTAAAGCGCTCCAGCGCGTCCCGACGCAATGTCGTGCCCGCGCCAGGCTCGGTCGGCACGCTATAAACGCCGTCTTTAACCTCGACCGGGTCGACAAAGCAGTCCAGCGTCCACGGAATGAACTCCAGTAACGAACAGGCGGGATGCGCCATCACCAGATGCAATTGCGCCTGCATCATATCCCCATGATGCGGCGTCACCGGCAGATTAAAGGCCATGCCCAGATCGGCGATTTCCCATACGGCGGTTAAGCCGCCGCAGCGCGTAGCGTCGGGCTGTAGATAGTCGACCGCGCCGGCAAGCACAAACTCTTTGAAGGCATCCAGGTGGTACAGTAATTCCCCTAACGCAATCGGCGTATCAATGCGTTCGGCAAGCTGACGATGGCTGGCGACGTCATCGTGCCACATCGGTTCCTCAAACCAGGTAATGTCGAAGTCGGCCAGACGCGCGCCATACTGTTTGGCGGTACTGATATCCCATTTTCCGTTGGCGTCCACCATCAGATTGACATCATCGCCGATGGCCGCTCTTACCGCCGCAATACGTTGTAAATCTTCACGCGGATTCGGCTTGCCGATCTTCATTTTGATGGCGTTGAAACCCTCTTCAAAAATCATTTTCTTGCAGTCATCGACCAGTTCCGGCGTATCCCGCACCAGCCAGCCGCAGTCCGTGTTATACGCCGTCACCCGCGCATCTTTTGAACCGCCAAACAACTGCCACAGCGGTTGTTCCGCCCTTTTGGCTTTTACATCCCATAAAGCGATATCGATAGCGGAAAGCGCCATTTGCATTAAACCGCCCCGACCGACCCAAATATTGGTCGAGCTGCGTAACAGTTTGCGATGTAAATGACGGACCTCATCGGCATCCTCACCCATTAACATCGGACCAAATACGTCGCTGATGATGGTGGTAATAAGCCTGTCGGTCGTAATGTCGGCGTGTGTTCCGGTATATCCATAGCCCACCAGACCACATTCGGTTTCAATCATGACGCCCGGCATACCCCAATGGGTGATTTTATGCGTGGAGTCGCCAATAATATTTTTGGTTACCGGTACATGCATGATAAATGTCGTAACTTTAGTAATTTTCATTATTCATCCCAATAGTTAAGTGATACGGGCCGATAACCGCAATCTAACAATGGCTATTAGCCATAGCTGTCAAACGGTATACACATCACTTGCCGTTGGAGATTTTTAATGAATTATTTGAACTGGATCGCGGTTAATCGCGCTGCGCCGGCGCCCATCGATTCATTGCCGGATTGACTATCCGACATGCAAACCAAAGGCGCTGATTGAACAGTACGGGCACAGATTCAGATTTCCATCCCGCCGCCTGCGGGCAAACCGCAGATTCCGGCGCAGGTAAAAAGCCGGGCTGAACAGCATGGATAAGGGGTGTTTCTCCCACATGACCGTTCTATTAATGGGGCATAATTAGAAGTTATGCTCCATTAATAGAACGAGCCATTTGTTTTTAACCACGCCAATACGCGCTCCACGTTTTTCGAATCGTCGCCGCAACATCTCTCTTATGAGATTTTTTTCTTTGCTTTGCCACTAAACACATTTCCCTCATTGTCATCAAAATGTCATTAATAAAAAAACCTAATTCATTGAAGTTGTTGGGAATGGTGAAAAAACGCGTCACTGCGGCCATCAATGCCGTACTTGCCAGAGTCTTATGATAACCACGCTGTTGTCGCTGCTGCCGATAATGTTCCTTATCGCCATGGGCCTCCTGCTACGCAGCAGGAATCTGATTGACGTCGGCTTTTGGTTGCCTTGCGAAAAACTGAACTATTTTTACCTTTTCCCCGCCCTGATGTTCGCCCAGGTCGGCAAAGCCGATCTCAGCCAGTTCGCGGTTCAACCTATCGCATGGTCTATTCTTGGCGCCGTTTTTGTCGGCGGGGGAATACTCTGGCTGTGGCGACTGTGGTTAAAACAGCCCGGCCCGACGTTCTCTTCCGTGATCCAGGGTGCTTTGCGTCCCAATACCTATATCGGGGTGGCCGCCGCGGCAGCAACCTACGGACATACCGGATTAACCGTGACCGCCATCAGTATTGCGGTCGCCATACCGCTGCTGAATGTCGCTTCCATCGTTATTCTGATGCATTACGGACAAGGCAGCAGGCCCGGATGGTTGCCGATTGTCAAAGCGCTGGTTAAAAATCCGGTGATTGTGTCCATACTGGCGGGATTACTGTTTAACTACAGTGGATTGCCGTTGCCGCAAACGGCCGACAATATATTGAAGATTCTTGGCGGCGCTTCCCTGCCGTTGGGGCTGCTTGCCGTTGGCGCCGGCCTGAATATTCAGGCGGCCCGCTCGGCGCAATGGACGGTATTACAATCCTCTTTCGTCAAGCTGCTGCTGGTTCCCGGCATAACATTGCTTATCGGGACCTTTCTCGGCATATCGGGCCCCGTACTGGCGACGGTGGTTCTATTCAACGCGCTCCCCTGCACCGCTTCCGCTTACATCATGGCGAAGCTGCTCGGCGGCGACCATCAATTATCCGCCGGCATTATCACCATCCAGACGTTGCTTGCCGCCATCACCATTCCCTTGATGCTGATGCTCACCCAGTTATGCTCCTATTCAGGCTGAGATAAGCGTTGTCCGTTTTGTATATACCCTAAATAATTCGAGTTGCAGGAAGGCGGCGACGCAACGAATTCCCGGGAGCTTACACCAGTAAGTGACCGGGGTGAGTGAGGAAAGCCAACGCACCTGCAGCTTGAAGTATGACGGGTATAGCTATTTATATCGGGAACGGCGGGTGATTAGCGAATATAATAATGGCGAAAATGACGAATCCCTATTTCTCCGCCATTCTATTATTCGCGGCAAGTTTATAATAGCGTCGGCATTAGTTTTTCGGGGTTCAAATATCGTTGGCGCCAATCGCCCGCCAATCCAGAT